>JACPFR010000043.1 GCA_016182905.1 Elusimicrobiota bacterium | reverse complement strand
CTGCGCGCGAGCGTAACCCGCGAATATCAGAATGATCGACCGTCGAGATCAGCTTCGCCTTCGGGTCCAGGATCTTCCAGGGACGGTCCGGTCGTCAGCAACGACGGCGCAGTTGACTCGGCTCGTCCATATCAGAAGCGCGCCTTGCCCCGCGTCATGTTGAGGTGGAAGTCGAACATGTTGTCGTCGCCGCGGACCAGCAGGCGGCGGACGGCCTCCTTCTCGCGGTTCCAGGGAAGCGGCGAGATGCCCTGCTTGATGGAGAAATCGAACCGGTAGCCGGCGTCGAGAGCGGCCTGGCGCACGTCGGCTTTGTACGCGCCGGCGCCGTAGGGGTACGCGAAGCCGAGCACCTCGCGGCCGAGCTTCTCCTCGAGACGGGCCTTGCTCTCCGTGAGCTCCCAGCGGACCTCGTCCAGGGCGAGCTCGGAGAGGTTCCGGTGGCGCATCGTGTGGGAGCCGAACTCGACGAGGCCGGAGTCCTGCATCTCCTTGATCTGCGCCCAGGTCAGCATCTTGAGCCACGGCTCGGTCTCGGGGTCGTGCCAGCCGTTGTGCTTCTCCATCGTCTCGTACACGAGGAAGACGCAGCCCTTCATCCCGAACTCCTTGAGGAGGGAGAAGGCCTCGGTGTAGTTGTTCATGTAGCCGTCGTCGAAGGTGATCAGGACGGGCTTCTCGGGAAGAGGCTTGACGCCTTTCTCCGCGTCGCGCCAATCGCGGAAGTCGATCGCGGTGAAGCCGTGGTCCTTCAGGTACCGGAGCTGCCTGCGGAAGTCGGCGGAGGAGACCCAGAGCTTCTTGAGCCGGGAGCCGGGGGGATAGTCCCCGATCTTGTGGTACATGAGCGCGGGCATGCCGCCGGACACGGCGGGGCGCCACCAGTTCCAGCGGGCGCTGAGGCCCGCGGCGGCGGCGGCTCCGACGGCGGACAGCACGCCGATCATGACCTTCTCTCCTTGCGCATCCGGCCCAGTTTCACATATTTGAGCCAGCTGTGGAAAGCCGACAAGCCGGCCCAGACCAGGCCCTGGTACCCGTCGAGGAAGCCGAGCTTCAGGAAGACGCGGGCGAAGAACTCCCAGGGCAGGATGAGGTGCTGGAAGAAGTAGAAGCGCTTGCCGGCGTCGAAGCGCTTCTGGGCCGCCAAGGTCGTGTACCGGTCCAATTTCGAGAGGTAGTCGGGGATGTCGCGGTACGGCTCGTGGACGATCTTCCCGCGGAACGCCGAAACGGGACCGTCGATGATCAGGCTCTCGTGGAGGGCGCCGCCGGTGAAGCGGGCTTTGTCGCGTTTGAACAAACGGATGTGGGACTCGTGCCCGAGACCGCCCCAGCGCATGGTACGCCCCAAAAAACGGACGGAGAACGGGATGTCAACGGCGACGAATGGAGGATTCGCTGAAAGGGCCCCACGGATCTCCTCGGCGAGCGACGGAGTCACCCGCTCGTCGGGATCGATCCATAAACACCAGTCGCCTTCGGCGACGTCCAAACTGGCTTGGCGCATCCTGGCGTAATCGTCGAACGGACGACGAAGAGTCTTGGCGCCGTATCGCTTCGCGATCTCTTCGGTGCCGTCCGTCGTGTCATCCGAAACAACCACGACGATCTCCTTCACCAGACCTTTTAACGCGTCCAGGCACCCCGGAAGGTCCCTCTCTTCGTTTTTCGCGATCAGGATGGCGCTAAGAGAGGGAGTCATATATCTTCTCCATCTCGTTGGCCATCCGCGTCAGGCCGAAGCGGCTGACGCGCGCACGGCCCTCGGCCGCGAGACGCAGGCGCAGCGGCGCGTCGTCGATCAGGCGGATGAGGTTGTTCGCCATCGCCTCGGGGTGGCGCGGCTCGACGAGGAGCCCGGTCGCGCCGTCTTCGACGACCTCGGGGATGCCGCCGGCGGTTGTGGCGGCGATCGCGACGCCGCAGGCGGCGGCCTCGATCAGGACCGAGCCCATGCCCTCGCCCCACGACGACTGGACGTAGACGTCCAGGGCCTTGAGGAGGGGGACGGGATCCTCGCGATGGCCCATCAGGATGACCTTGCCCAACAGGCCCATGCGCTTGATGCTCTCGAAGAGGCTCTCCTCCTCGGGGCCGCGCCCGGCGATGAGGAACTTCACTTTCGGACGCTGGAGGAGGACGATGACGGCCGCGGCGAGGAGGGCGGCGTGGTCCTTGTGCGGGACCAAGGCGGCGAGGTTGCCGATCAGGAGCGCGTCCTGCGGCAGGTTGAACTCGGCGGCGAGCTCGCGGCGGCAGGCCGCGCGCTGCTCGGGCGTCGGCGGGGCGAAGCGGGCGGGATCGACGCAGGCCCACTTGCTCTCCTCCGCGGTCGCGGGCAGGCCGTCCGGGATCACCGCGAGCTTGTTTTCGGGCGTGCCGGCGGTCCTCATGACGTCCGCGATGGCCTTCGAGACGCAGACGACCTTGCCCGCGGCGCCGTACTTCCAGCGCGCGCTGAGGCCGGTCACCGGGAAGTCCACGCGGCGATGGGAGACGACGGGCACGCCGGCCCAGGACGCCCAGGCGGCCGCGCCGGCGGCATGGCCCGTGTGGGCGTGGATGATCGCGCCCTCGGAGCGGGCGCGCCGGAGGAGAGGGAGCGCGGACGCGGAGGCCGTCTCGAAGCCCTGCCGGCGGGCCTCGGCCTCGAGCTCGCCGCCGGCGCGGGCGCAGACCACGTTCGCCCGCCCGCGCGCCCGCAGCGCGGCCGCGAGGTAGAGGAGCTGGCGTTCCCCGCCGCGGAAGCCCGGCTCGCCGTCAAGATGGTAGATGGGCCGTGGCTTCATCGTAGATCCGCTGAGTCGCCTCGAAAAAAGAGGCCAGTCCGAACTCACTCTCCCAGCGCGCGCGTCCGGCGCGGCCGAGCGCCTCCGCCTTCGCCGGGTCGAGCAGGAGCGACGAGAGGGCCTCGGCGAGCGCCCGGGAGTCGCCGGGCGGCACGAGGAGGCCGGTGACGCCGTCCGCGACGATATCGGGGAGACCGCCGACGCTCGAGGCGACGACGGGGCGTCCCAGGGACATCCATTCGAGGGCGGCCCGCGACACCGCCTCCGAGCCCAGCGACGGGACGACGCCGACGCGGCAGGCGGACATGAACGCCCACTTGTCGGCGACCCGGCCGGGGAACTCGACGACGCCCTCGAGGCCGGCGGGCTTGAGCTGCCAGCGCAGGCGCTCGAGCAGGACGCCCTCGCCGGCGCAGCGCACGCGCAGGCCGGGGACGGAGCCCTTCAGCCGGGCGGCCGCGTCGAGCAGGATCTCGTGGCCCTTGACCTTGTCGAAGCGCGCGACCATCCCCGCGACGGGGGCGTCCGGCAGCGCCGCCGCCTGGGGCGGGCCGCCGATGCCTTGGGCGACGCGCGCGACCCGGGCGCCGGGAAAAAGGGACTTGTACGCGCTCTCGAGGGCCCGGTTGACCGCGATGAAGGCGCTCGTGCGCCCGGCGACGAAGCGCGCGAGCGCCCCGCCCTTCGGCGGGCGGGCGTCGCCGCGGGTGCGCACGACGGCGCAGGGGCGCTTGGCGGCGAGCACGAGGGCCGTCGTGTGCGCCGAGCCGGTGTGGGCGTTGATGACGCGGGGGGCGAACGCTCCCGCCTCCCGGCGCTGCGAGCCCCAGGTCAGGACGCCGCCGAGCCCGCCCTCCCAGCCGCGCACCGCGAGGCCGAGGCGCCGCGCCTCGGTCAGCACCGGCGAGTCGGCGCGGCCCCAGAACTCGACGCGGTGGCCGCGGCGGACCTGCTCGACGGCGAGCGTCAGCGCGTAATGGGCCATGCCCGAGTCCCAGGGCTCGTCCTCGATGTGGATGATGTTCAGGCGGCCGCCTCCTTTTTCAAGACGTCGCGGCAGGCTGCGTGGACCTGGTCCACGGTGAGCAGGCGCATGCAGAGGAAATGCCCCTCGGGACACTCGCGCGCGCCGTGCAGGCCGCAGGGCCGGCAGGCGAGGTCCGCCTCGACGACGCGGTGGCCGGGGCCGTAGGGGAAGAAGCCGAGCTCGCGCGTCGTCGCGCCGAAGATCGCCACGACCGGCACGCCCGCCGCGGCCGCGAGGTGCATCGGCCCCGAGTCGTTGGTCACGAACACCGACAGGCGTCCCATCAGCGCCTTGAGGTCCTCGAGGTCGGTCTTGCCGACGAGGTCGAGCGCTCCGCACGCGCGGGCGATGCTCGCGCCGAGGGCCTTGTCGTCGGGCCCGCCCACGAGGACGGGGGTCAGGCCGTCGGCCTCGAGCCGGACGCACAGCTCGGCGAAGCGCTCGGGCAGCCAGCGCTTCGTGGCCCAGGCCGAGCCGGGGTGCACGCCGGCCAGCGGTCCCCCGGGCAGGAGGGCGGCGAGCTTCGGGGTCATCGCGGGCGGCGCCACGTACCGGGATTCGCCGGAGGACGGCGCGGCGCCGGCGCCGAGAGGCAAGGTCAGGGAGAGGTTGCGCTCGAGGTCGGGCGTGGCCCAGGCGAAAGGGACGGCATCGGTCAACAGGAAGCTCCCCGCGCTGGAGTCGAAGCCGATGCGCCGGGGGATGCCGGCCAGCTTCGCGATCAGCGCGGAACGGAAGGAGCGGTGGGGGATGACGGCCAGGTCGAACTCCCTGGTCGACAGCTCAGCGGCGATCGACCAGGGCCCCGTCAGGCCGCCGTGGACGCCGCGCTTGTCGTCGATGAGGACCTCGTCGGCCCACGCCGTCCCGCGGAAGATGTCCGCCGTCTTCGCCAGGGTCAGAACGGTCACGGACGCGCCGGGCAGGATCTCCTTGAGGCGGCGCAGCAGGGGCAAGGTGAGCAGGCTGTCGCCGAGGAAGGCGGTCTGCATCACGAGGACCTTCTTGAAGCCCGGGGCCCCGGGCGCGCGCGGCACGCCCCACGCGGCCAGCGCCTCGTGGTAGCGGTCCACTGTGTGCCGCTGCAGCCCGGAGGTGGAGAGGCGCAAGGCCACGAACAGGCGCCGGGCCAGGGCGTTCTTGCGGTAGGTCGCGGTGTTCGGCACCCGCGCCAAGGTCCGGATCAGGAACGAGCGGATGTTCCCGTGCAGGTCCAGAAGATGAGTGAAGTCACCGGCTCGGATGAAGCGCACGGCGTCCAGGACGCCGGTGAAGGGGATGACCTCGTCCACGCCCGGGTGGCCCTTGAGAGCGGCCGCGAACTGGGGTTTGACGAGGACCGTGACCCGGCAAGCGGGCCAATGGGCTTTTAGGCTCTTATAGACCGGCCCGGTCAAGACGACGTCACCGAGGCTGGAAAGCCGGATAACGAGGATTTTGGGCGACAACCATGATTATATCATTTCGCCCAACGGTGCGGGATTACTGCGGTTTTGGCTCGAGTTTCGAGAGACGGCCTTCGTGCTCGACCAGCATGTTCCCCTGAAATCGGAACCACCTTTCGAACGACTCCATCTGACGGGTCATGCCGTCCAGCACCGCCTGGAAACGGTCGAACTTGCCGCCCAATCCCTTGAGCTCGGAGACGTCCCGCTTGATCTCGAAGATATCGCCCTCGAGGCGCGCCGCGGCGGCCGCGATACGGGTCACCTTCTCGTCCGTTTTGAAGACTTGTTCTTTGAGCTCGATGAATTCCTTCATGGTCGGGGCGTCGCCGGGTTCGAATGGCGCTTCGTTCATTTTAACCTCCGATCGGTCCTGGGACAAGGGTCCTAAGTCCCATTTACCATACGATCGAGGGCCCGAAAAAGTTCCCCTCTACGGAGCCGCGTCGAGGCGGCGGAGGGAGAGCTGGGCGCTGAAGCGCACCTCCGCGTCCTTGTCCTTGAGGGCGCGCCGGAGGTCGTCCAGGACGCCGGCGGCGGCCTTGCCGACCGCGCCGAGCGCCAGCGCGGCGCTCGCGCGCACCCGGGCGTCGGGGTCGGTCAGCGCGCGCCGCAGGGCGGGGACCGCCGGCTCGGCCGCCGCGCCGCGGCCG
>JACPFR010000042.1 GCA_016182905.1 Elusimicrobiota bacterium | reverse complement strand
GGCGCCGGCCCCCGCGCCGGCGGCCGCGGCGGTCCCCGCGACGACGGCCCCTCGCCCCCGCCGCCGCAAGGCGCCCGCCGCCGCTCCCTCGGCCGCGCCGGCGCCTTCCGACGCCGATCAGGCCTTCGAGGTCGTCGATCCCGAGGACCCGCAATGATCGGCTTCGTGCGCGGGATCGCCGCGTTCATCGCCGCCATGTTCCTGCAATGGTGGTGGAACACCCACTTCGCCTACTGGGGCGCGGCGCCGCAGTTCCTGCTCGTGCTGACCATCCTCCTCGCCGCGCGCCGCGGGCCGGTCCTGGGCATGCTGGCGGGTTTCGGCTGGGGCCTGTATCTCGACGTCGCGCGCGCGGAGCTGTTCGGCGCGAGCGCCCTCATCCTCACTTTGGCCGCCTATTTCGTGGGGGTCGCCCGCCGCCAGATCGACTTGCGCGCCGCCGGTCCTCTCGCCGCGGTGACCTTCCTGTTCACCTGGGGCGGCTTCATCGGGCTCGGCCTGCTCGGCCTGGCCTTCACGAGGAGCTTCGAGTGGAGCGGCTGGATCGCCGTGCTCGCGACCCCGTTCCTGAACGTCGTCGCGGCGACCGTCGCCGCGCTGTTGTGGGACGCGAGGGACGACAGATGAGCCGCGGAGGGGCCGTGCCGCAGGAGCGGCTGGAGATCCTTTGGTACTGCATCGCGGCCGCCGGCCTCGTCCTCGGCCTGCGCCTGGCGCAGATGCAGCTCGTCCAGGCCGCCGAGTGGCGCCTGGCCGCGGAGCGCAACCGCTCGCAGATGATCCACCAGAACGCCCCGCGCGGCCGGATCTACGACCGCAACGGCGTGCCGGTGGCCACCAACGCGCCCGCTTTTTCCCTGATCTACCTGCCTCCCGGCAAGGATCAGCGGCATCAGGACCTCAAGCCGCTCGCGCAGGAGCTCGCGCGCCAGCTCGACCGGGACCCCGAGAAGCTTCTCGAGGACCTCGAGCAGGCGGTGCGCGAGGAAAGCGCCGTGCGCCTCGCCGAGAACCTTCCCACGCAGACGATGTTCCGGCTGTCCGAGCTGAAGACCATCTATCCCGGCGTCGTCCTCATCGTCGAGGCGCGGCGCTATTATCCGTTCGGGCGCTTCGCCAGCCACCTGCTCGGCTACATGGGCAAGATGAACCAAGCCGAATGGCGCAAGCGCAAGCCGATGGGCTATCGCGTGGACTCGCGCACCGGGCGCCTGGGCCTCGAGAACATCTTCGAGGACGAGCTGCGCGGCCGCGACGGCGGCCTGCGCATGGAGGTCGACGCGCAGGGGCGCCTCAAGCGCGTCATCGACAAGCTCCCGTTCGAGGCGGGCAGCAACGTCCACCTGACGATCGACGCGGCGGTCCAGCGCGCGGCGGACGAGGGCCTGCGCGCGACCTCGACGGGCCGCGGCGGCGCGGTCGCCATCGACCCGCGCAACGGCGACCTGCTCGCGATGAGCTCCCAGCCGGATTTCGACCCCAACGCCTTCCTCTCCACCGACCCCGGCGAGGTCCAGAGCACCGTCGCGGGCCTGAGCGAGTTCAACAACGCGATCTCCGGCGCCTATCCCCCGGGCTCGACGTTCAAGCCGATCGTGGGGCTCGCGGCGCTCAGCGAGGGGCGGGTCAAGCCCGACGACTCGGTGTTCTGCCCCGGGCATTTCGCGATCGGCGGGCGCACCTTCCTGTGCTGGGAGCATAAGGGCCACAAGCGCGTGTCCTGGCTCATGGGCCTGGCACTCTCCTGCGACGTCTATTTCTACACGACCGGCCTCAAGGTCGGCGGCGCGGCCATCGAGCGCTTCGCCCGCGACTTCGGCCTGGGCCAGATCACCAGCATCCCGCTCAAGTTCGAGAAGGGCGGCCATCTGTTCGGGCCGGAGACGCGCAAGAAGGCGGGGAAGAGCTGGTACGACGGCGACACGCTCAATCTCGCCATCGGGCAGGGCGAGCTGACGGTCACGCCGCTGCAGATGGCGATCGCCACCGCGGCCCTGGCCAGCCGCGGCAGCGTGTGGCGCCCGCGCTACATCCAGAAGATCGTGTACGCCGACGGCCGTCCCGATTCGCTGAAGAACCCCGAGCTTCGCCGCGTCGTCCCGGCCAGGAAAGAGGCCTGGGACGAGGTCCAGCGCGCCATGGAGGTGGTCGTCTCCTCCGGGACCGGCGGCGGGGCGCGCGTCCCCGGCCTGGTCGTGGCCGGCAAGACGGGCACCGCGCAGAACCCTCACGGCGAGGACCACGCCTGGTTCGTCGCCTACGCGGCCAAGCCCGGCGAGCCCGCCTCGATCGCGGTCGCCGTCCTCGTCGAGAACGGAGGTCACGGCGGCTCGACGGCCGCGCCCGTGGCGCGCAGGATGATCCTGGCCCACTTCGGGATCGAGGACCCGTCCGCGCCGCGCCGCGCCGCCCCGGCCGCGGCCCCGGTGCCGGCGCCCGTGCCGATGCCTCTTCCCGTGCCCGGGAGGACGCGCTGATGACGATGGCCCGCGCCGTGCGCGTGCAGTCCGGCCTGTCCGGCCGCGTCGATTGGACCTACATCGCGGCCGTGGCGGGGCTCATCATCGCCGGCACGCTGGCGATGCTGTCGGCCGCCAGCACGACGAGCTTCTACTCCTCGATCCTGCAGAAGCACTTCATCGCGCTGACCCTCGGCATCACCTTGTTCACGCTCACGCTCGCGTTCAACTACCAGGTGTTCCAGGACCAAAGCAAGTTCGTCTACGCGCTGGCAATCGTCATCGTCGCGGCGACCTTGATCCTGGGCAGGATCTCGCGCGGCCAGCGCTCCTGGATCCACCTGTTCGGCTTCAGCTTCCAGCCCGCGGAGATGGCGCGGACCTTGGTCATCCTGGCCCTCGCCGACTTCCTGGACCGGCGGGCGCGCAAGATCGGAGACCTCTCGACGATCCTGCTTGGCCTGGCCCTCTGCGGGCCCGTGATGGCCCTCGTGCTCAAGCAGCCCGACTTCTCGACGACCCTGACCTTCGTGCCCGCGATCTTCGGCATGATGTTCGCCGCCGGGGCGGACATGTTCCAGCTCGGCGCGATCTTCGGCTTCGGCGGCGTCGCGATCTCGGTGCCGCTGATCTACACGATCTGCCAGGTGCGCTATCCGCTCGCCTCGGCGACGACCTTGCCGGGCATGATCCTGGCCACCTCGCGCATGGGCTGGGCGACTTTGGCCGCGATCGGGATATTCTGCGCGATCGGCTTCCTGGCCTGGCGCGTGGCGAGCTGGATGCGCGTGCAGGTCAGGCCCGCGGCCTTCGCGGCGATCCCGATCCTGCTCTCGGCGGCCCTGCTCTCGGGCATCGTCGTGCACCGGCAGCTCAAGGGCTATCAGCGCAACCGCTTCGTCTCGTGGATCGCCCCGCAGAGCGACGTGCAGGGGGCGTCGTACAACGTCATCCAATCCCAGATCGCGCTCGGCTCGGGGGGGATGTGGGGCAAGGGCCTGTTCTCGGGGACCCAGTCCCAGCTCGGCTTCCTGCCTGAGCGGCACACGGATTTCGTCTTCGCCAACGTCGGCGAGGAGATGGGCTTCTGGGGCACGTCGCTGATCCTCGGTCTGTACATGATCCTTCTGTGGCGCATCGTGGCGGCCGCGCGGCAGGCGCGCGACCGCTACGGCTATCTGGTGTGCGCGGGCCTGGCCTCGACGATCGCGTTCCAGCTCGTTCTCAACGTCGGCATGTGCGTGGGCCTCATGCCCGTCGCCGGCGTGCCTTTGCCTCTCGTGTCTTACGGCGGCTCGAGCCTCCTCGTCACTCTGTGGACGCTCGGCATCGTCGCCAACATCTACGCGCGTCGGTACGCGCTGCTTTAATCTCCGGAGGACTTGTGTCCAACGACAACGATCAGATCCAGAAGAACGACGCGCCGGTCGAGACGCCGACCCGCGTCGAGCCGGTCCGCGTGCACGACGACTCGACTCCGGGAAGGGCGGAGGCTGCGCCTCCGCCCGCCGCCGTCGCCCCCATGCCGGCCATCGAGGCGCCGGCGCCGGCCGCGCCGACGCCTGCGCCCGCGCCTCAGGCCCCGTCCCGCGAGGACCTCTATCCTCGCGCCGACGGCCCCGTCGAGGCCGACCGCGACATCCCTCAGGCCTCCGACGCCTCCGGAGACTCGGACGACGAGGAGGAGGCCGAGGATGAGGGACCCGAGGTCTCCGTCGAGATCCCTCTGACGGGCGCCGGCTCCGCCGCCGCGCCGGCTCCGTCCGCCGAGGGCGGAGCGCCCGCGGCTCCGGCGAACCCCGGCCAGCCCGGCTCCGAGCCCCGCGAAGGCGGCCGCCGGCGCCGGCGCCGCCGCCGCGGCGGGCGAGGCGGCGACCGCGGCGGTCAGAATCCTCAGACCGGCCAGGCGGGCGCGGCTCCGCAGGCGCCGGGCGCCCCCGGACAGACGCCGTCCCCCGAGCGGCCTCCCCAGGAGCGGCGGGAGCCTCAACAGGGCGGCGGGCGCGACCGCCACGAGCGCCACGGCCAGGACCAGCGGCGCGATCAGGGACGCCGCGACCAGCAGGGACGGCGCGACGAGCGCCGGGACGGCGGACGCGGGCGCGGCGAAGGCCGCGGCGGCGACCGCCACCGCGACGAGCGGCGCGACGAGCGCCGCGACCGCGGCATGGAGCGCACCAACGCCGGCAAGAGCACGCGCGGCCCGGTCAAGCGCGAGGTGCTGGCGAACACCAGCTTCGAGGAGACCCGCATCGCGATCCTGGAGAACGGCCGCCTGGCCGAGCTCCACTGGGAGCGCAAGAGCTCCCAGAACATCGTCGGCAACATCTACAAGGGCACGGTCGAGAACGTGCTCCCCGGCATCTCGTCGGCTTTCGTCAACATCGGCTTCGAGAAGAACGCGTACCTCTACATCTCCGACGTGCTCGGCGACAAGAACGCGCCGATCGACCAGACGCTGAAGAAGGGCCAGACCGTCATGGTCCAGGTCGCCAAGGAGGCGATCAGCACCAAGGGGCCCAAGGTCACGATGGACGTGTCCCTGCCGGGACGGTACCTCGTGTTCACTCCCTACCAGGAGTACGTCGGCATCTCCAAGCACATCGCCGAGCCCGAGGAGCGCCAGCGCCTCGAGAAAATCGTCGACAAGCTCGTGAAGGCGCATCTCAACGGCAAGGGCGTCGTCGTGCGCACCGAGGCGGAGGGTGCTACCGAGGAGGAGCTCGAGCGCGAGGTGAAGTACCTCCAGAACCTCTGGGCCTCGGTCCAGAAGAAGCACGAGGAGCTGCCGTCTCCCTCCATCCTGCACAACGACCTGGGCCTCGCGATGCAGATCGCGCGCGACGTCCTGTCGGACCAGGTGTACGTGTACCTGCTCGACAGCAAGGAGTCGCAGAAGCAGGTCATCGACTTCGTCGACGGCTTCGCCCCGGAGCTCAAGGACCGCATCAAGCTCTACGAGGCCAAGACGCCGATCTTCAAGGCCTTCAACATCGAGAAGCAGATCGAGACGATCCGCGAGACGAAGGTGTCTTTGCCCAACGGCGGCTCGATCGTGATCCAGGAGGCGGAGTCGTTGTGCGCGATCGACGTCAACACCGGCCGCTTCACGGGCTCCAAGTCCCAGGAAGAGACCGTGACGGCGACCAACATCGAGGCCGCCACGCTCGTGGCCAACCAGATCCGCCTGCGCAACATCGGCGGCATCATCGTCGTCGACTTCATCGACATGCGCAAGGCGTCCAACCGCGCGAAGGTCATGGAGGCGTTCGCCGACGCGTGCCGGGGGGACCGGGCCAAGATCCGCATTTTGCCTATCACGAGGTTGGGCTTGATCGAGCTCACGCGCGAGCGCAAGCGCATGTCCACCGCCGCCCTGCTCACGACCGAGTGCCCGCAGTGCCGGGCGTCGGGACGGGTGCTCTCCGTCGAGACCCTCCGCATCAAGATCCAGCGCGAGATCTTCGAGATGACGGGAGGGCGCCCCGGCGGCTCGATCAAGGTCTCGCTGCATCCGTCGGTCGCGGACTCGTTCCGCTCCCAGCAGCCCATCATCGAGAAGAACGTCCAGCGCGCCGTGCGCATCCAGTCCGATGCGAACCTGATGTGGGAGGACTATCACATCGTCCTGGAATAGATGAAGAACCTCGTCCTCCTGACGGCGGCCCTCGCGATCCTCTCGGCCGCGCCCCTGCGGGCGCGCGCCGAGGAGATCGCCGTCGTCGTCTCCGGCAAGGCCCAGGAGGCCGCGGAGTCCTACCGGGCGGGGGGCAGGGCGTACATCGACGCCAAGCGCGTCGGGGCGCTGTACGGCGGCCAGGTCTATTGGTATCCCGTGTCCGGCCGCGTGCAGCTGAGCCTGCGCGGCCGCACTTTGCAGCTCGTGGTCGGCTCGGAGAAGGCCGCGGCCGGGGACCGGGAGCTAAAGCTGGGCGACCCCGTCATCGTCCGCGCCTCGCGCGCCTTCGTCCCCCTCTCGTTCCTGACGGGGCCGGAGTTCGCGTCGTGGAGCGGCCATCAGACCCGCTACGACGAGAGGACGAAGACCTTGCTCGTCGAGAAGACGGGGACGGTCGGCTCGCCGCGGGCGTTCTCGTACAAGGGGCACACCCGGATCACGCTCGAGCTGGCGCCCGGCGCCTCGTACCGCGCGGCCGCGCGCGGCACCGGCGGGGTCGACCTCGTCGTGGACTTCGGCGTCGCCGAGGGCGACGACAAGGGAAGCGTCGACGACGGGATCATCGAGTCCTACACGCTCAAGCAGGAGGCCAAGCTCGTGCGCTTGTCCGTCCGCTTCGCGGAGACCGGCCAGCGCTGGCGCGCCTCGGAGCTGTCCGATCCGCGCCGCGCGGTCCTCGACGTCTACGCCCCCGGGGCGTCCCTTCCCGAGGCGCCCGCCGCCGCGGCGGAGGAGGAGCCCCCGACGGAGACGCCGAAGGCCGCCGTCGCGGCTCCCGCGGCGAGGCCGTCCGCGAGGACCGGGACGCAGGCGCCGAAGGAGGCTCCCAAGCGGCGCCGCCTGATCGTCATCGATCCCGGCCACGGCGGCAAGGACCCCGGCGCCACGGGCGCGCGGGGCACGCGCGAGAAGGACGTGAACCTCGCCGCGGCCCTCGAGCTCTCCCGCGTCCTCAAGGAGCGCGGCGACTTCGACGTGCTGCTGACGCGCGAGGAGGACGTGTTCCTGCCGCTGTCGGAGCGCTCGGAGCTCGCCAACAGCCGCAGCGCGGACCTGTTCGTCTCGCTGCACTGCAACGCGGCCGGGAACAAGCGCGAGAGCGGCTTCGAGGTCTACTCGGTCTCCGAGACCGCGTCCGACCCCGCGGCCGAGGCCCTGGCGGCCTCCGAGAACGCCGTCCTCGAGCTCGAGGGCAAGAACCCCCAGGACGAGATGGCGAAGATGATCCTGCTGGCGATGACGAAGACCGAGATGATCAACGAGAGCGCGGCTTTCGCCGCGCTTGCCGATAGGACGATCGGCAAGCGCGTCGACATCGAGGCGCGCGGGGCCAAGCAGGCGGGCTTCTACGTCCTGCGCGGCACGCACGCGCCGGCCATACTCGTCGAGATGGCCTTCGTGAGCCACGCGAAGGACGAGGCGAAGCTGACCTCCCGCCGGTTCCGGCGCACGATGGCCGAGGGCGTGGCGGCGGGCGTCGCGGAATACGCGAAGCGTCAGGGGTGGCTCGAATGAGAAAAAAGTCCCCGATCGGCGTGTTCGACTCGGGCCTCGGCGGCCTGACAGTGTTCAAGGTCCTCGCCCGGCGCATGCCCGAGGAGTCCCTGATCTATTTCGGCGACACCGCGCACGTCCCCTACGGCTCGAAGTCCCCCGAGGCGATCGCGCGGTACTCCAGCGAGGTGGCCCGCTTCCTCGCCAAGCGCGGCATCAAGCTCCTGGTCGTCGCCTGCAACACCTCCTCGGCGTGGGCCCTGCCGGCGATCCGCCGGGCCGTGAAGGTCCCGGTCGTCGGCGTCATCGAGCCCGGCGCGCGCGGGGCGCTCGGCGTCTCGCGCGGCGGGCGCATCGGCGTCATCGGCACCGAGGCGACGGTCAAGTCCGGCGCCTACGAGAAGGCGATCCGGGCGCTCAAGAAGGGCGCGCGCACCGCGTCGGCCGCGTGCCCCCTGTTCGTGCCGCTCGTCGAGGAGGGCTGGTGGAGCGGGGACGTCGTCGAGTCCGTGGCCCGCAGGTACCTGGCCCCGCTGCGCAAGGCCCGCGTGGACGTCGTGATCCTCGGCTGCACGCATTACCCGTACCTCAAGCCGGTCCTGGCCCGGGCGCTCGGCTCGCGCGTGCGGCTCATCGACTCGGCGGAGGAGACCGCGCGCGAGACGGAGACGATCCTCTGCGACCTCGGCCTGCGCGCGCCCCGGGGCGGGCGCGGCCGCCGCGAGTTCTACGCGTCCGACGCGCCGAAGCGCTTCCAGCGCCTGGCCCGCCGCATGCTCGGGACGTCCGTCCCCAAGGTCGGCCTGCACCGGTTCGATTCATGAAAGACATGCTCGCTTTGACGGGTCTTGCCAAGGTCCGCATGGACGCGGGCTTCTCCCGCGTCGGGCGGAGGCTGTCCGCGTCCGACCCCGCCGACCGCGCCCTGATGATCATGGCCGCGCGCGCGATCGCCCAGGCGAACGCCGTCATGGCGCTCAGCGAGCGCGGGCTCGCCAACGAGGCCCTCCCGATCCTCCGCGGGATCGCGGAGATCTGCCTGATGATGCGCTGGGTCGCCGAGAAGGACTCGACCGCGCGCGCCGTCGCCTCGCTGGCCGAGCTGCAGGACCCGGACTGGGAGACCCACTGGCCGAGCGCGCGCCTGCGCGAGCGGGCCGAGGCGTACGCGGTGCCGGGCGAGGCCGTCGAGGCCGTGCTCGGCTCCGTCGTCGATTTCGCCCGCGGCTCGGCGCAGGGCCTGCCCTGGGGCCACGTGTTCTCCGATGCGACGCGGCCGGGGCGGCGCGCCGAGGAAGTGCTGCCCGCGGCGGCCGTGTTTTTGGGTCACGCGCTGAAAGCGCTCGACTCGCGATGGGCCGGGGAATTCCCCGGAGCCGAGGAGATGTGGACGGGCGCGAAGATTTCGAGAGGATAATAGAGATGATGAACGAAGAGACGACGGGACAAGGCGGCGCGGCGGGGTCGAACCCTCCGGGCGGCGGGAGCGGCGACCAGCCGCCCCGTCAGCAGTCCCAAGGCGGCGGGGGCGGCGGAGCCGCCCACCAAGGCGGCCAGCAGCAGCACGGAGGCGGCGGCGACGGCCAAGGCCGGCGCCGGCGGCGTCGCCGCGGCGGACGCGGCCGCAGCGGCGGCCAGGGCGGAGGCCAACACCAGGGAGGCCAGCAGCATGGTCAGCGCCAGGGCGGCCAGCACTACGGCGGCGGCAATCGCCAGCAGCAGCAGAACGGCTCCCGCCCTCCCCAGGTCCCCCAGGCGCCCGTGCGCTCCGACGTCGAGCAGGCGTTCTCGGCGCTGACGCCCGTCGATCCCTACCAGTGGTTCCAGCTCGAGAAGGGCTCGACCGACCCGTCCATGCGGGCGCTCGACCTTCTGGCTCCCATCGGCAAGGGCACCCGCGGCCTCATCGTCGCCCCTCCGAAGGCCGGCAAGACCACGTTCCTCAAGCAGGTCTCCAACGCGATCAAGGAGATCGACCCGAAGGTGCGCCAGTACTGCCTCCTGGTCGACGAGCGCCCCGAGGAGGTCACGGACTTCAAGCGTTCCGTGCCCGCCGAGGTGTGGGCTTCCTCGTCCGACCAGAGCTACCAGCAGCACAAGAAGATCGCCGAGGACCTGTTCCGCACGGCGCTCCAGAAGGTCGTCGAGGGGGAGGACGTCTTCATCCTGCTCGACTCCCTCACGCGCCTGGCGCGCGTGTACAACCAGTTCGCGACGGGGTCCCGCACGATGTCGGGCGGCCTCGACTCGCGCGCGATGGAGATCCCGCGCCGCTTCTTCGGCGCGGCGCGCAAGCTCGAGGGCGCGGGCTCGCTGACCATACTGGCGACCATCCTCGTGGACACCGGCTCGAAGATGGACGACATCATCTTCCAGGAGTTCAAGGGGACGGGCAACATGGAGCTGGTGCTGTACCGTCAGGCCGCCGAGCAGCGCATCTTCCCGGCGCTCAAGGTCCGCGACAGCGGTACCCGCAAGGAGGAGAAGCTGTTCACCCCGGAGTACCTCGAGGGCGTCTACAAGCTGCGCCGCCTCGTGGCGGGCATGGGCGACATCGAGGCGATCAAGGCGCTGACCGAGATGATGCGCGTGCACAAGACCAACAAGGCTCTGCTGGAGTCCCTGAAATGATCGCCGCCGGCTATCCTCGAGGATAGCCGGCGGAGCGCCCGGATTCCGGGCTTCTCTTAAAAAGGATACGAATCACATGGGCGACAAAAAAATCCTGCCGGTCATCACGGGGAAGGCGCCGGGGGCGATCGGGCCGTACTCCCAGGGCGTCTCCGCCGGCGACATGGTCTTCGTCTCGGGCCAGACGCCGCTGCGCGCCGACGGCTCCTTCGTCGACGGCAGCGTGGCCGAGCAGACCGAGCAGTGCCTGAAGAACATACTCGAGGTCCTGCTGGCCGCGGGCCTGACCATGGACGACGTGGTCAAGACCACGGTGTACATGACCGACCTCGGGAAGTTCGCGGAGATGAACGAGGTCTACGCGAAGCGCTTCCGGGCGCCGTTCCCGGCGCGGGCGACCGTGCAGGTCTCGGCGCTGCCCAAGGGCTCCGCCGTCGAGATCGACGCCGTCGCGGTCAGGCCCTAGCCGGGGATGCTCGCCCGAGCCCTCGGCGCGGCGGCGCTGGCGCTGCTCATCAGCGGCGACGTCGTGCGCCTGGGCTGGGGCGCGATCGGGCTGTGGCATTTCGTCTTCCCGTACCTGTGGCTGTTCCTGCTCCTCGAGGCGAGCCGCGCCCGGCGCCGCGGCGAGGACGGGGAGGTCTTCCTGGCCGGCGCCGCGATGGCGATGCTCTACGGCGGCGTGTACGCCAAGGACCTCCAGTACGGCCCCCACCCCTTGGGCGTCGACTGGCTCGGCACGCTCGGCGCCCTCTTCGACGGGGGGATGACCGCGGTCCTGGCCTTCCACGCCGCCGACCGCATCCGTCCCCGCGGCGAGGAGGAGCCCGCGGAGATGGGCATGCTCTCCGTCGCGTTCCTCGTCTTCACGCTCGGCGCGGCCGCGGCCGTCTACGGCGTGAAGACCGCGCTCGATTTCTACCGCGCCGAGCGCATGCTGGGCTCGACCTGGCTCGTCGCCGACGTCCTCTTCGCCGCCGCCGCCTGGACCCTGGCGCGCCGCGCGTGGACGCGCACCGAGGAGGACGCGGAGCGGGGCCGCGAGCCGTGGGTGTGGGGCCTCGCCGCGTTCTCGGTCTGGCTGCCCGGCGCGCGCATCATCGCCCGCGCGTGCACGGCCGTGGAGCTTCCCGGCGTGCTGCTCTACTTCTTCGTCGGGTCCTGGACCGCCGCCGCGGCCGGGCTGTTCTGGCGCCTCTGGAAGGAGCGCGGGCACGGAGACCTGTTCGCCGTGTCGGGCTCGCGTCCGGCGTTGGCCTCCGCCCTGTGGCGGGCGGGGGGTGCGATCATCCTCGCCCTGTGGCTCGGCGCCGACCTCAACGACGCGAGCGCCGCGGGCCTCTTCTCCGCCCTCATCGACTGGCCCACCCGCGCGCTGTTCGCCTGGGCCTTCCTGACCTCGCGCCTGAAGGTCTGACCCCGACGGGCGCTGACCGGCGCTGACTTTTTCTGACGCCCCCCGCCTGGCGCGGGGCCGCCCCGGGGATTACATTGGTGACATGACCGCTCCCGAGCGCGTGAACGCCCTGATCATCGATGACGATCCCGAGGCCGTGCTGTTGATGGGGATGCGCCTCAACGAGGCGTGCGGGCCGGACCAGCGCTTCATCTTGGAGGGCGCCGACACGCTGAGGGCCGGCCTCCAGGAGATCGCGCGGGGGGATTACGACGTGATCCTCCTCGACCTCACCTTGCCGGACAGCCGCGGCCTGGAGACGGTCGCCGCGACGGTCGCCAAGGCGGGCGGGATCCCGATCGTGGTGCTGACCTGCCTCGAGGACGAGGCCGTCGGGCTCGAGGCGATCGGCCTGGGCGCGCAGGACTACCTGAACAAGGACCGCCTGAACATGATCCTGCTGGGCCGCTCGATCCGCTTCGCGATCGAGCGCTCGGCGCTGCTGCGCGAGCTGCGCGAGCTGGAGAAGCTGCGCGCCGAGGTGCGCGAGCGCCGCAAGGCCGACCAGTTCAAGGACCGCCTGCTCGGCGCCGTCTCGCACGAGCTGCGCTCCCCGCTGACCGTCGCCCAGGCGGCCGTCGCCAACCTCGCCGAGGGGCTGGTCGGCCCGCTCACCGCCGGGCAGGCCGAGCTCGTCGAGATGGCGAGCCGCAACCTCGACCGGCTGGGGCGCCTGGTCATGAACGCGCTGGACTACTCGCGCCTGGACTCCGGACGCGCGAGCCTGGACGTCCGCCGCGTCGACGCGGGCCGCCTGATCTCGGAGCTGGCGTCGGACTGGAGGCGCACCTTGGCCAAGCCGCTGAGCGTCGAGGTGGAGCTGGCGGACGGCCTGCCGCCGGTGCGCGCCGACGTCGACCACTTCGCGCAGCTGCTGAGCAACCTGCTCGACAACGCCGCGCGCCACGCCGCGAGCAAAGTGCGCGTCGCCGCCCGCGGCGAGGGCGGGATGGTGCGCGTCACGGTCGAGGACGACGGCCCGGGAGTGCCCCCCGGCCGCTCCGAGGAGATCTTCGTGCCGTACATGCAGCTGACCCGCGGCCGGGGCGAGGGCTACAAGGGCACCGGCCTGGGCCTGGCCATCTGCCGCGAGCTCGCCGCGCTGAACGCGGGCCGCGTGTGGCTCGACGAGACCGTCGAGGCCGGGGCCCGGTTCCACTTCGAGCTCCCGCGCTGGACGGGCGCGCCGGCGGAGGCGGCGAAGTGATCCGGGTCCTCAGCGTCGAGGACGACCGCGACCTCCAGCGCCTGCTCGCGCTGGCCCTGGCCGGCGGCGAGTTCGAGGCGCATTTCGCCTACGCCGGACCGGAGGGGTACGACGCGGCCGTCGCGCTCGAGCCCGGCATCATCCTCTGCGACCTGATGCTCCCCGGCTACGGCGGCCAGGAGCTGATCCGCAGGCTCAAGGAGAACCCGCGGACGCGCGGCATCCCGGTCGTGGTGGTCACCGCGTACTACGACTCGGCGAGCCTCTTGGAGTCGGAGATCCGCAAGCTCGGCGTCATCGAGTACGTGCGCAAGCCGCTCCGCTGCGGCGACCTGCTCCACATCCTGCGCCGGATCTCCGCGGACCTGCCTAAGTCTTCAGCGCCGAAGCCAGAGGGCCGTCCGGCGCGGTGACCGTCTCCGCGCCGAGGAAGCGCGCCAGGGACCGCAGCGCCTCGGCAGTCCCGGCCAAGGCGCCGTCGCCGGGCTTCCCGGCGAAATGGACGGAGCGGACCTCCAGGCGACCATCCTCGCGGTGGTTCTTGGGGTCGAGGCGGCCGATCAGGCGCCCGTCGTGCAGGATGGGCAAAGAGTAATAGCCGTGCACGCGCTTGGCCGCCGGGACGTACACCTCGATCTTGTAGTCGAAGCCGAACAGCGCCTTGGCGCGGCCGCGGTGCCACAGCAGGGAGTCGAACGGCGAGATCAAGGTCGTGCCGCGGGCCGGCGGGGGTGAGTCGAGCGCGGGCAGGTCCGAAGCCAGCGCGTACCAGCGCCCGCCGAGGCCCTCCACGGCGAGCTCGACGGCCTCGCCGCTCTGGAGCATCGCCTTGAGCGCGCGGCGCCGCTCGGCGGCGTCGAGCCTGGGGAAGGTCATGTAGCGCGGCAGGTCGGCCTCGGCGGCGGCGCCCAGCGCGCGCAAGGTCTTGCGCAGGTGCCAGCGCGGGAACTCCGCTCTGGGGAGAGGCTCGACCGGTCTTAAGACGCGCTCGGCCAGGTCGTAGCGCTTTTGAAAATGGCGCCGGGAGTGGACGGCGAGCCGGCCCGTCATCCAGAGGTAGTGCAGCGCGTGATGCGCCGGCTTCCAGTCCCACCAGCCGGCCGATTTGCCCGAGGCCGCGGGGCGCTCGAAGTCCGACGACGACAGGGGGCCCCGGGTCCGGATCTCGGCCTCGACGCGGCGCAGGACGCGGGGATTGGCCTTGAGCCAGGTCGACCAGCCGGTGTGGCGGCGGCGGTAATCGGCCATCGCGCGCGCCCAGGCCGGGCGGTCGCTCTCGGCGATCAGGCAGGCCGCGTGCGCCCAGTACTCGAACAGGGCGCGCCGCCCGTAGACCAGGCGGTCGAGCTCCGCGCGGTCGTAGGGCCCGAAGCGGCTCCACAGCGTCAGCTCGTGGGCGCGCGCCGCGACGTTGATGGAGTCGAGCTGCAGGCCGCCCGCGTCCGCGACGAAGCGGGCGAGGTTCTCCGCGCTCAGCCCGCGTTTCCCCGGCCGGTCGAGGTGCTGGCGGCTCAGGAACAGCCGCGCGGCGGCCTCGAGGGGGATCGTCCTCATTTCCCGCGGTCGAGGATCTCGCGCACCATGACCGGTATCCTCTCGAGGGCGAACGGCTTGGCGAGGAACGGGTGGTTCCCGGCGCGGATGGCCTGCTCGGCCCGGCCCGCCGCGTGGCCGCTGATGAACAGGACCTTGAAGCCCGGCTCCCTCGCGGCGATGCGCGCGTAGACCTCGTCGCCCTTGAGCCGGGGCATGACCACGTCGAGCACGGCCATCGCCACCTTCCCGGCGTTCTCCGTATAGAGCGTCCAGGCCTCCTCGCCGTCGGCGGCGACGAGCAGGCGGTAGCCCAGCGGCTGGAGGACGCGCACGATGATCCCCCGCACGGCCTCGTCGTCGTCGGCGAGCAGGATGGTCTCCGTCCCGCGCGCCGGCGCGGGGGCGGGCGCGGGAACGGGCGTCGGCTGCGGCGCGCGCCGCGTCACGGGCAGATAGAGCCGGAACTCGGTGGCGCCGGGGCGGCTGACGAGGTCGATGGCGCCTTGGTGATCGGCGATGATGCCGTAGACGATCGACAGCCCCAGGCCGGTGCCCTGGCCGCTCTTCTTCGTGGAGAAGAACGGCTCGAAGATCATCGAGCGGATGTCCTCGGGGATGCCCGCGCCCGTGTCGGCGACGCTGAGGACGACGTAGTCCCCGGGATCCACGGCGCCGTGGGACAGGAGCAGGGACTTGTCGACTCTCCGGGCGCGCGTCGCGACGGTGATCCTCCCGGCCCCGGACATCGCGTCGCGCGCGTTCAGACAGAGGTTGAGGAGCACCTGCTCGAGCTGGTCCGCGGAGGCCAGCACCGCCGGCGCCGCGGGATCGAGGTCGAGCGCCAGCTCGATCTTCTCGCCGGCGGCGAGCCGGAGGATCTTCTCGTTCGCGGAGACGGCCTCGTTGAGGCTGATCGGCTTCTTCTCCGCGGCGTGCCGGGTCATCGACAGCAGGCGCCTGGCGAGCGCGCCGCCGCGGCGGCTGGCGGTGACGATGTCCCCGGCGTCCACGGCGGCTTGGGAGCCGGCGGGGGCGGCGTTGCGGATCAGCTCGGCGAGCCCGACGACGCCGGTGAGGACGTTGTTGAACTCGTGCGCGACGGCTCCCTACAGGCGCCCGACGGCCTCCATCTTCTGGGCCTGGACGAGCTCCCGCGTGCGCCGGTCCACCTCGGCCTCCAGGCGGTCCCGCGAGCGCCGCAGCTCGGACTCCGCCCGTTCGCGCTCCCAAACGAGGGCGGCCATCGCGTAGCAGCTGACGGCGGTCGTCGCGAGGAATCCCTGGAGGAGGAGGAGGTTCGTTCCCCCGCGGCCGATCGCGAAGGGGCCGTGGCCGTCGAGCGTGCCGGTGACCGCGACGGCGGCCAGGACGAAAATGGCGGCCGCGGAGCCTCGCGTTCCGAAGCGGAAGGAGGCCCACACGATCCACGGCAAAGTGAAATAGGCGATGGGGTGGTTGTGCCGGAAGAAGACGAACCAGAGGGTGACTCCGGACAGCAAGGTCAGCGCCCCGGCCTCCGCCCAGCCGCCCTTGAACTTCTGCGGCGGGGACGCGCACCAGGCCAGGATCATCGGCGCGCCGATGATGAGGCCGGAGGCGTCCCCGAGCCACCAGGTCAGCCAGGCCGCGGCCGGGGTGGAGGGGGAAAGCATGCCCGCGGCCCACAGGCTCAGGACGCCGGCGCTCGCGCTGACCGCGGTGGCGAGGCCCCCGGCGAAGATCGCCAGCTTGAGCAGGTCGGCGGCGCGTTCGATCGCGCGCTTGCCGCCGGCGAAGCGGTTCACCGCCCAGGCGCCGACGACGGCCTCGAGCGTGTTGCCCACGGCGATGCCCAGGGCCGACAGGACGCAGGCCGCGAGGCCGAACTCGTGGCGCGAGAGGGCCGCGTGAAGGTTTACCAGGAAGGCGCCCGCGAACAGGCCGGGCCAGCAGGAGGGCCCCAGGACGAGCATGGCGCCCAAGGCGATCGCCGACGGCGGCCACACGGCGCTGACGCTGGGGTTGACCACGGCCAGCGCGAGCCCGGCCTTCGCCGCGAGATAGTAGACCGCGGCCAGGCCCGTGACCGCCGCCGCCGCGCGCGCCGGGTTGATCGATGTCAAGGGACCAGGAGTATATCGGGTTTTCCGTGGCGGAGCAATGACAAGCCGGTGAATCCCGCGCGGCGTACGGACTTCCGGCCTAGGAATACCTAGGCCACCTGCCCCGAGTCCCTCGTCCCCATGGGCCCACGCCCCTAAAGCAACGCCTCTGCCATAATCCAGGGGTGCCGATGTTGATTTGGATCAATAAATGAGGCGCTTCCCTCTGCGCCGCTTGCTCGGAGCGCTGTTGTCGCTCGCCATCGTGGCGGGCGCGCCGGGCTCGTCGGCCTACCAGGCCGCGGCGCAGACCGCCGCGGGACGCGCCGCCGGGACGGCCTCCTCCGCGCGCGCGGTCCCCGTCCTCGGCTTGTCGGACCTCTCCTCTCCGGTCCCCTCTCTGTCGGCCTCGGCGCTCTCCGTCTCTCCCGCGCTCTCCTCTCCCGCGGCCGCGCCCGAGGTCCGCGCCGCGGCGGCCCTGGCGATCCCGGCCCGCGCGGCCGCCGCGTCCGCGGCCGTGCCCATGGGGCCGGTCCGCGTCGTCCCGGCCCAGGCGCCGCTGACGAACGCCGCCAAGACCGGCCCGCCCGCCGTTTTCGCGCCTTCGGCGCTCGTCCGCGATCTGTCCGCCGCCGCCGTTCCCGAAAAGGTCGTCGACGCCGCGCGCCTGTTCGACGGCGCGTCCGCCAAGGCCGTCGCCGGCGGCTCCGTCCCGGCTCCTCGAGGCGGTTTCGGCCGCGCGGTCAAGAAAGGCCTCGCCATCCTCGCGCTCTCGATCGGCCTGCTCGGCGCCCAGCATCAGGCCGCCGCCCAGACCGCCCCGCTTCCGCAGCCCGCGCCCCACGGCCGGATCGCCCAAGGGTTGGCCGATTCGACCGCCCGGCAGGCCGCCAAGCAGAAGCTCCAGGCTCTCGCCGCTCAGGCCCAGGCGGCCCCGGCTCAAGCCGCCCCCGCTCCGGCCCCGGCGCCCGCCGCCGACACGGCCCGCGTCGTCCTGCCCCGCCCGCTCGAGGCTCAGGCGTCCGTCGACCGCCAGGGCGTGACCGTCGGCGAGCGCATCCACCTGACGATCACGCTCCGCAATACCTCGGACAAGCCGGTCACCTTGCACAACCTGCGCTCGTCTTTGCAGGAGGCGGTGCCCGCGGACCTCGAGCTCCAGGGCAAGGGCGCCGAGGCGCCGCTGACCTTGGCGCCGGGCGAGACCAAGACCGTCGTCTACGAGGCGATCCCTTTCGGGTCCGGAACGCTGACTTTGGAGGGCGGCATCGCCGTCGTGGCCGTCGGCGAGACGGCCGTCTACCCCGAGGGCATCGAGATCGTCCTGCCCAAGACCGAGATCAAGGTCGCGACCGTGCTCACGCCGGACTGGAAGCAGAAGGGCCTGCGCGACATCGTCGGCGTCAAGCGCGCCAACGGCCCGGACTGGATGTGGCTGGCGGCGATCCCGCTCGGCCTCCTGCTCTTCGTCGGCGTGCACCGCCTCGTCGCGGCGCGCCGCTTGTACCCGAAGCTCGACGCCCAGCGCCTGTCGCTCGTCACCGTCACCGAGACCGAGCTGGCGCGCCTGAAAGCCGAGTCCGCCGACCTCGACGCCGCTTCCTTCTATGCCCGCTACCAGGACCTCCTGACGCGGTTCATGGTCGACTTCGCCGGCCTGCCCAAGGCGGCGCGCGACGCGCGCACGCTCGAGCGCGACCTGCGCAAGTCCTTCTACGACGCGGGTCAGGCGAGCGTCGCCGCCCGCTTGGCGGCCCAAGCCGAGGCCGCGCGCTTCGCCGGCTCGGAGACGGACGCCGCCGAGCGCGGGCGCATGATCGAGCGCCTGCAGGCCCTCGTCGCGAGCGTCGCGGGCAAGGCGGGCAAGCCCAAGGCGCCGGGCGCCGGCATGCTCGGCATGCTGGCCTTGCTTCCCGGCGCGGCCGGCCTGACCTTCGGCTCTCCCTGGGTCCTGCTCCTGCTGATCCCGTACCTCGGCTACCTCGTGTGGTCGTGGCGCAGCCGCGCCCAGGGCGCGCGCTTCGCCGTCTCCTCCTCCGCCCAGACGCCGTCCAAGCGCACCTTGCGCGAGCGCCTCGCCGGGCTGCCGCGCGTGCTGCGCTACGCCGCCGTGGGCCTGATCCTCATCGCGCTCGCGCGGCCCATGATCGGCACCGAGCGCACCGAGACCTTCGTCCCGTCGACCGACACGATGGTGTCCATCGACCTGTCCGGCTCGATGAGCGGCGACAAGCTCCAGGGCGTGCGCGACGCGGTGAAGGGCTACGTCGAGGAGCAGCGCCGCGGCACCGAGAACCGCGTCGGCATGGTCACCTTCTCCGACGAGGCCTACCTCGACGTCAAGCTGACCACCGACTACGACGCGCTGATCTCGCATCTCAAGGAACTGCAGACGACGGGCTCGACGGCGATCGGCAAGTCGATGCTGACGGCGATCGCGCACTTCCTCGAGCTCAACGCGCTCGAGCTCGACGGCAAGAAGGACCCGCGCGCCGCCGAGGTCCAGCGCCTGCTCCGCGACCAGGGCCTGCCGGCCGCGCTCGCCTACGCCAAGCAGCACCCCGATCTGCTCAAGACCATCCTGCAGCCGGAGCGCGCCAAGATCGTCGTGCTCTTCACCGACGGCGACTCCAACTCCGGCATCGACCCGCAGGCCGCCGCGCAGATCGCCGCCTCCCTGGGCGTCAAGGTCTACGGCGTGGGCATCGCCGGGCCCAACGAGTCCTTCAACGAGGCGACCTTGCGCGGCGTGGCGGAGAAGACGGGCGCCAAGTTCTACCGCGCCGGCGACGCGAACGCGATGCGTGAGGTCCTGCTCGAGATCGCCCGCCTCGAGAAGAGCCCGGCCAAGATCGTCTCCGCCGTCTCGATCAAGGACTACACGAGCCTGCTGGCACTCCTCGCCTTCCTGCTCATCGGCGCCGAGCTGACCCTCGCCAACACGCGGCTGCGCACGCTCTACGGCCTGGCGTTCATGATGGCCCTCAATCAGGCGCCGATGGACGCGCTGAACGCGGTCCGGACGGCGCCCTCCGCCGTCACCATGACCATGGCGCAGGCGCACTCCGAGGCTCACGAGTCGGTCACCGCCGCGGTCCCGGCCGAGGTCATCGAGGGCAACCGGCTCTACAACCAGGGCCGCTTCGCCGAGGCCCTCAAGAAGTACGGCGAGGCCGTCGAGCGCCACCCCGACGTTCCCGAGATCTACTTCAACATGGCCGACGCCTACCTGCGCCTCGGCGAGAACGCGAAGGCCGACGCGGCCTGGGCCAAGTACCTCTCCCTGACGCCGGACGCGAAGAAGCAGTCCCAGACCCTCTTCAACCTCGCGAACTCGGCTTTGATGGCCAAGGACGGCGAGAAGGCGATCGAGCTATACAAGGAAGCCCTGCGCCGCGACGCGACCAACATGGACGCGAAGTGGAACCTGGAGGCCCTCAAGCAGCAGCAGAAGGAGCAGCAGGAACAGCAGAAGGATTCCAAGGACTCCAAGAAGGGCAAGCCGGGCAAGCAGAAGGGAAAACCCGGCGACGGCAAGCCGGGCGACGGCAAACCCGGCGACGGCAAACCGGGCGACGGCAAACCGGGCGACGGCAAGCCCGGGGACGGGAAACCGGGAGACGGCAAGCCGGGCGATGGAAAACCCCAGGCCAAGCCCGGCGATCCCAAGGAAGGCGCCGACAAGCTCGGCGAGGCGCTCGGCGACCAGGAGAAGGGCGAGAAGGACGCCGCGCGCAAGGGCATGACCCGCAAGGGCTCCGGCGTGTGGGGCATCGGCGCTTTGCCGCTCGCCTTCGCCGGCCAGGGCCTGGTGTTCTCCTCGTCCCTGTTCCTGTGGGTCGTCGGCATCGGCCTGCCCGTCCTGATCCTGCTCGTCGCCTGGGGGATCAAGAAGCGCCTGGACGCGGCCAAGCGCTTGAGCCCCGGCGCCGCGCCCAAGACCTTCTCCTCCTGGTGGGGGGCGCGCCGCTTCCTCGGCAAGTCGGCGCTCGCTCTGGCGGCCGCGGGCCTGATCGGCCTGGCCGCCGGCGACCCTAGAGGCGGCATGGTCGACGAGCGCGTCAACTTCGGCGGCAAGGACATCGTCGTCACCGTCGACGGCTCCCACAGCATGATGTACGCCGAGGACGGCCGCGCGGAGAAGACGCAGAAGGAGCTCAACGAGTTCATCACCCGCCTGCAGGGCACGGACCGGGTCGGCCTCGTCGTCTTCGCCGGCAAGTCGCGCACGGCGTCTCCGATCTCCATCGACTACGGCAACTTCGAGTTCAAGATCAACCGGCTCGACGTCGAGGCCCGCGGCATCGGCGAGGGCTCCGACCTCGCCTCCGGGATCAAGTACGCCGCCGAGCATTTCGAGACGGCCAAGAAGCTCGGCGACCGCCAGCGCATCATGATCGTGATCTCCGACGGCGACGTGACCGCCGGCGAGATCTCGGCCGCGATCGCCGCCGCCTCCGAGCACGGCGTCACCGTCTACGCGATCGGCGTCGGCGACCCCGCGGGCACGAAGATCCTGATGCCGACGGCCGATGGGACCGGCACCGAGTACCTGATCGACGCCAAGACCGGCCAGCCCGCGATCACGCGTCTCAACGAAGCCCCGCTGCGCCAGCTCGCCGAGCGCACCGGCGGCGCCTACTTCGCCGCCGGCGGCAAGGCCTCGATCGACAACATCTTAAGCGAGGTCTCCCGCCTCGAGAAGGGCCAGAAGGGCGACCTGATCAAGTCCCCGAGCCCCGTCGGCGTGTACCTGCTCTGGCCCGCGCTGCTGATGCTCATCCTCGACCTCGTGCTGCCCGGCCGTTCCCTCCTCAAGCGCGGCCAGGCGAAGGATAAGAAGAAAGGCCCCGGCGCGGCGGGCCTGCTCGGCGCGGCGCTCATCCCTCTCGGGGCCTGGCCCCAGATACTGCCCTTCGCCGCGCTGGCGACG
This sequence comes from Elusimicrobiota bacterium, assembly GCA_016182905.1. NCBI lineage: Bacteria > Pseudomonadati > Elusimicrobiota > Elusimicrobiota bacterium. Next base: position 40,699 of record JACPFR010000042.1, on the reverse strand, counting down.
GTCGTCGCCGCCTACCTCGCCGCCGACTCCTGGAGCGGCGGCAAGATCACCCGGAGCGTGCGCGAGTGGTGGCAGAGCCGCCGCGGCTTCGTCGAGAAAGGCGTCTCCGCCGACCTGATCCACCTGTACGACCTGCGCGAGGCCGACGAGCGCCGCCTGACCGCCTTCGTCAGGGGCTGGCAGGACGCCAAGGAGCCCCTGCGCGAGACGATGATTGCACTCGCCTCCCACGACGAGGCCTTGTGGCGCGAGAAGCTCACCGCCGTTTATCTTTCCGGCGCGTCGGCGGAAACCCTCGAAAAAGTCCTGACCGCCTTGCGCCGCACCGCGCGTCTGCGCCTGGAGCCGTTGGCCCCGATCGCCGCGCGCATGGGCCTGCGCAAGGCGCAGATCTCCTGGATGGCCCACTCCGACGCCGAGGCCCGCCTCTCGGCCCTCAACGCCGTCGCCGCGGGACAACCGGTCGCCTTCGAGGCCCCGAAGCCTCTCGCGAAGGCTCCCGGCCTCTGGTCGCGCCTCAAGCGCGGTGCCACGGTCGCGGTGCTCAGCCTGATGATCGTGATCACCGGCGTCTCCACGGTCGGGACGATGAACTTCCGCGTCGAGCAGCGGGCGGCGGCCGAGGCCGCGATGCGGCTATTCTACGCCGAGGACCTGTTCGTCTTCTCCGACCGCTACGTCGACGCGCGCATCACCGAGGAGGTCATCCCCGCCCTCAAGCGCTGGCACGAGTCGCCGAAGACCGCCGGCGACGACTTCGAGCGCGCGCTGACCATCCTGCGCGAGTCGCCGGACCCGAAGGCCGACAACATCCTGGTCGCGATCTTCCGCCATTCCGGCGTCCTCCCGCTCAACCAGCAGGCCGAGAACACGATGCTGCGCGCCCTCATCGAGCGCGAGAGCGACCTGTTGTGGGCCTCGATGGACGCCCTGATCGCGCAGTCGCGCGCCGACGCCGCCTCGGCCCAGATGCTCGTCAAGCTCGTCGTCCTCGGCGTCGAGGTCGGCAACGAGCGGACCTTCGTCCAGCTCTTCCGCGTGCTCAAGAGCCCGAACAAGCAGGTCCAGCAGCAGGCCGCGGGGGCGCTGTACGCCCAGCTCTCGCGCAACGCGGGCGCCAAGTTCTACGAGGGCCTCGAGGCGGCGCAGGCCAAGCACGCCGGCGACCCGGCGCTCCAGATGTGGACGGCGAGCTTCGCCTTCCGCCGCCTGACCGAGCCGGGCGTGGGCGAGGCCGACCTGGTCAAGGCCAAGTCCTTCCTCGACAAGGCGCTCGTCAACGCGCGCGCGATCGACGCGGCGCGCCTGGAGATCTACAAGCAGACGCCCCCGGACCAGGAGGTCCAGGCCCCGCCGTCCATGGTCGCGATGCTCGCCAACCTCGCCTCGACTTTGCAGGGCGACGGCGGCGCGCCCGCGGCGCTCGCCGGCGCCGCCCGCTACCTGGTCGCGAAGGCGACGACCGACCTTATCAAGGACGCCGAGAAGGTCTTCCCCGGCCTGCACGAGCGCCTCGTCAAGGACGGCGTCGTGCTCCCCGACACCCAGAGCTCCTACGGCGGCGGCTACGACGGCTACGACGACTACCACGGCCACGGCGGGCGCTTCGGCGGCTACTACGGCGGCGGCACGAGCACGACCCAGAACTACCGCGAGGTGTACAAGCTCGCCCACCTGCGCGCCCTGCTGGCCGCCGTCGAGGAGCTGGGCGCTCCCGCGGCGAAGGCCCCGACGAAGGAGAACTTCGCCGCGCGCGAGCTCCTCGAGCGCGCCGGCATGGTCGTCGAGCAGGGCCTCGAGGCCGGCGTCAAGGCCGGCATGATGGAGGGCGGCACCGCCCCCGAGGCCGCGGCCGAGCAGCTCTACCCCCTCCTGAAGCAGGGCGACGGCGTGTTCACCGGGCATTCCTTCCTGCGCGCCCTGCGCGAGGCGGGCCTGGCCCCCGCCTCCGGCGACCTGTCGAGCCAGCTGGCCTACCCCGAGGCGCTCGACGCGGCCCAGCTGACCAAGCTGCGCGAGCTGCTGCTGACGATCGCCCGCTCCGGCAGCGGCTGGGACTCCGAGGGCAAGGCTCGGGCCCTGACCTGGTCCGAGAAGCTCTACCTGGCCGGCGCGCTCGAGGACCTCGACGCGGCGCAGCGCAGGATATATCCCGACGCGCAGCCCGGTTCGCCGATCGCCGACGAGTCGCTCGCCTTGGCGCGCCTGTCGCGCGAGCTGACGGCCGGCGCGAGTCCCGCGACCGCCGTCTCGGTGTCGGCGCGCCTGTTCGCCCGCGCCGCCCAGGGCCCGGTCGACGCCGCCGACGCGTCCGCCCTGCTGGTCCAGGTCTTCGCCGCCCTCAAGGGAACGCCGCAGGAAGCCGCCGCCCTCGACGCGCTCGCCGTCGCGCTCAAGGCCCCCAACGGCGCGGCCTTCCAGGCCGCCGCGCTCAAGCTCGCCGTCGACGGCCTGCACGCGGTCGCCGAGAAGGCCGAGGCCGCGACCCCGGGCCTCAAGGCCAAGCTCGCCGCCGCCGGCGTGCGCGAGAGCGAGAGCGCCTGGCGCCCCGACGTCAAGCTGCGCCACTTCCGGGCCGTCGGTGAGGCCCTGACCGGCGAGGACGCGATGACCTTGGCCCGCTACGCGAAGCTCGCGGCCCTGGCGGGCGCCCCGGCGGGCGACACCGCGGGGGAGCTCGCCGCCGACGAGGCCAACGTGGTCCTGCTCGCCGGCTGGCGCCTGTTCCCCGGCTCCGAGTTCAACGAGGCCCTGCGCGCCGCCGGCCTGATGCCGGGCGCCGGCAACACGCTCTCCGACTACCGCCAGACCTACACCCGCGCCGAGCTCGAGGCGGTCCGGACCTGGCTCGCCGGCGCGGCGAAGGCCAACGCCGGCCTCGGCAAGGAAGCCCGCGAGCTCAAGCTCGCCGAGAAGGTCTACCTCGCCAACGCGCTCGACCGCGTCGACGCGATCCTGGCCGCCCGCTTCGGCGTCGCCGCCGCTCCCGTCGCGGCGGACCTGCTCGGCGCCGTGAGCCGCCCGGGCCAGGAAGCCCTGGCGCTGGCGCGCCTCTCGATCGAGCTCGAGAAGCATAAGGGCGACGCCGCCTTCGCGCTCAAGGCCCAGGAGACGATGTTCGCGCTCCTCGCCGCGCGCCCCGGCGACGCCGCCGACGCCGCGGGCGTCCTCGGCTCCATCCGGCTCGCGGTCAAGGGCACCTCCTCCGAGGAGGCCGAGCTGTCCGCCTTGGTCTCGGCGCTCAAGACGCCCCGCGCCAAGGAGCTCCTCGAGTCCGTCGCCGAGGACGCGGAGAAGACCGCGCAGTCCTTGGGCGAGGACGCCGAGAAGCGGTTCGCGACGCTCAACAAGGCGCTGATCGCCTCCGGCGTCCGCGAGGACGACGACTCCTGGCGCGGCGAGTTCAAGCTGCGCCACTACCGCGAGCTGCGCGCCGGCATCGCCGCGGCCGCCGCGAAGGTCAAGAAGCCGACGGCCGAGCAGCGCGCCGCTTCCGAGCGCGCCGCCCGCCTCCTGCCCCTGCTCGAGGCCGCCGCGACGGCGTCCGGCGTCCTCTCCGGCGACACCCCCGGCGAGGTCTCCGCCGAGCTCGTCAACGACCCCCTCCAGAAGGGCTATCAGGTCTTCCCCGGCGCCGTGTTCAACGAGCAGCTCCGCGCCCTCGGCCTGATGGACGCCGGCTCCGGCAACGGCCCTTCCGATCACCGCCAGGTCTACACCCGCGCCGAGATCGTGAAGCTGCGCGGCTTCCTCTCCGGCATACTGGCGAGCGGCCAGGGCTGGGAGAGCGACGGCACGACGCGCCGCGCGCTCACCGACGAGGAGAAGAAGACGGTGGAGGCGGCGCTGGCCGCCGCCGACCGCGCCTTGGCCGCCTTCGACGCGAAGTCCGGCAAGACCTACGCCTTCGCGCCGCTGGCGCTGGCCGCGCTCCCCGCCTTGGGCCTCGCCCCGATCCTCATCTTCACCGTCATCGGCCTCGCCGCCGCGTACCTGGTCTGGAAGATGCTGCCCGCCATGAAGGCCGAGGAGAGCGAAGCCGCCGCGCGCGAGTCCGTCCCCGGCGCCGTGATCGCGCGCCACCGCCGCATCGAGCTCGTCGCCCGCCGCATGGCCACCGCCGTCAACGGCGGGAACTTCCGCTCCCGCTTCATCGGCGCCGGCGGCACGGACTTCGCCGAGGCCCGTCCCTACCAGGGCGAGGACATGCGCGAGATCGACTGGAAGACCTCCGCCAAGAAAGACGAGCTCTACGCGAAGAAGTTCGAGCTCGAGCGCGACATGCCGCTCATGCTCGTCGTCGACGTCAGCCGCTCCGGCCGCTTCGGCACGCGCGGGACCGACAAGCGCGCCGCCATCGAGGACGCCGCCGCGGTCCTCGCCTTGGCCGCCGCCCACTCCAACGTCCGCGTCGGCCTCGTCCTCGTCTCCGACCGCGTCGAACAGGTCATCCCCGCGCGCGGCGGCTCCCGCCACGCGATGACCATCGTCGACGCCATCCTCAAGGGCGAGCCGACGGGCAAGGCCACCGACCTGAAGCCGGGTCTCGAGGCCGCGGGCAAGCTGCTCGGCTCGCGCGCCATGGTCGCCGTCCTCTCCGACTTCATAGCCCCCGACTTCAAGGACGCGCTCGGCGCCATCGCCTCGCGCCACGACGTGCGCGCCATCCGCGTGACCGACCCGGCCGAGCTGGGCCCCCTGCCCGACGTGGGCCTGCTGCCCGTCGTCGACGCCGAGACGGGGGCGACCCGCATGCTCGACACCTCCTCGCGCGCCGGACGCGCCGAGGCCGCCGCCGCCGTCAATCGCCGCGAGGCCGCCGTCGAGGCCGCCTTCGCCGCCTCGCGCCTCACGCCCGTCATGATCTCCACCGAGGGAGACCCGCTCGAGAGCCTCGAGCTGGCCTTCCATCCCAAAGCCAAGCAGCCGTCCCAGCCCTAAGGAGCGTTATGAAGAAAGTGCCCTCGCAGTTCGCCAAAATCGGAGCCGCGGCCCTCATCGGACTCGCTCCTCTCTCGGCCTCCGCGCAGACGGTGACCGGCCGCGTGGCCGTCCCCGGCGTCTCCGCCGGGATCGTGCCGACGCTCGGCGCCGGCCTCGGCGCCCCGCTCTCGGGCCCTCTCCTGAGCCCGTCGGCCCTCTCGCTGATGCCCGCGCTCGCGGCTCCGTCCGCGGCTTTGGTCCCGACGGCAGTCCCCGCCGCCCTGGCTCCGCAGGCCGCCGTTCCTTCCGCCGCCGAGCGCATGAAGGACGCGACCGCCGCCCTGGCCGCGATGCCGAACCTCGATAAGGCCACCGGGGCGCAGACGCGCGGCGCGGGCACCGCGCTCGAGCAGGCGCTCACCGGCGAGAAGTCCGCGCTCGCCGCCCCGTCCATCGACGCCGTTCCGCTCGGCTACGCTCAGGGCGTCACGCCGGAGCTGTCCGCTCGGGCCATGGAGAAAGCCGAGGTCATCAAGAAGATCCGCGCCGAGATCGCCAAGGTCATCGTCGGCCAGGAGGAGATGATCGACTCCATCATCACCGCGATGATCGCCTCCGAGCACGTCCTCCTCGAAGGCGTCCCCGGCGTGGCGAAGACGCAGACGGTCAAGGCCTTCTCCGACGCGGTCGAGGGCGGCTTCCAGCGGGTGCAGGGAACGCCGGACAAGCTTCCTTCAGACTTGTTGGGAGCTGAGATCCTGCAAGAGAATCCCACGACCGGCAACAAAGAAATCAAACTGGAAAAGGGGCCCGTCTTCACGAATATTCTTCTTGTCGACGAGATCAACCGCATGATGCCGAAGACCCAGGCGGCGCTCCTCGAGGCGATGGCCGAGGGCCGCGTCACCATCGGCCGCAACACGCTCGACCTCCCCAAGCCCTTCATGGTGCTCGCCACGCAGAACCCCATCGAGCAGGAGGGCGTGTACCGTCTCCCGGAAGCCCAGCAGGACCGCTTCATGTACAAGGTCCTCGTCCCGCGCCCGGCCATGAACGAGCTCAAGGAGATCATGGACCGCTTCTCTAAAAAAGACGGCCAGCCCAAGGCGGGCAAGATCACCTCGCTCGACGAGATGGTCGAGATCCGCAAGGTCGCCGAGCAGGTCTACGTCGACGAGTCCATCAAGGACTACATCGTCAACCTCGTCGAGGCCACGCACAATCCGTCGAAGTACGGCATCGACGCCAAGGACGTCATCGAGGGCGGCGCCTCTCCGCGCGCGGCCATCTTCCTTCTGAAAGCGGCCAAGATCAACGCGCTGCTCAACGGCCGCGCGTATGTCGGGCCCAACGACGTGCGCGAGGTGGCGGCCCGCATCCTTCGCCACCGCCTGACGCTGAGCTACTCGGCGAACAGCCTCACCACCGACCAGGTCGTCGACAGCATCCTCAGCAAGGTCCAGGTGCCCAAGCCCTCGGTGCGGGCCGCGGCGACCTTGGCTCCGTCGAGCAAGAAGCTCTAGACGATGACCGTCGTGTTCGCGCCGGCGGCCCTGCTCCTGGCCGCCGGCGCGGCGTCGGCTCAGGTCGTCGTGCCGCGGGCGTTGCCTTCGGCTCCGCGCGTCGCGGCGCTCTCCTCGCCGGTCCTCTCCGCCCCGGCGATCGTCGACTTCCCGCTGGCGCCTTCGTTGCTCGGCACGCGGGTGCTCGGCGTCCCGGGTCCGGGCGTCACTCCCGCGCATCTCGAGGCGGCCAAGGCCCTCGCCGTGCGCACGGGGGAGCCCGTCGTCATCCACGGCAGCCGTCAGACCGGCTTCAGCCATCACAACGGCCTTCCGTTCTCTCCGTCGGCGGGCCTCGATCTGCGCGTGCTGGGCGCTCCCGAGGGCATACCGTGGGACGGTCGGTCGCCGCGCGCCTCCACCATCGAGGACGCGGTGGGGCGCGGACACCTGGTCGTGGCTCCCGCGCCGGTGCGTCTGACCCGGGAGCTTGAGTCGCTGCGCCATCAGGCCCGGGAATGGCGGACGGATGAGCAGCTCACGAAGCTCGCGGCTTCGCCGCGTTCTGTGGGGGAAACCTTCCGCTTTGCCGTGATCGGGGACGCGGAGCCGGGGCGGTTCTGGTTCTCCCGGACCTTGTTCAACACGCCCGGGGTCTTCTGGAAGCTCCTCGCGCGCGCCGACCGTTCGGGCGCGGACTTCATCTTCCAACTGGGGGACATGGTCAGCCGCGGGACCGTGCTCAACTTCTGGTCGTTCGTCCGCGGGCTGTTCTCCGTGGGGCCGAAGACGCCTTATCTGACGGCCATCGGAAACCATGACCGGCATAAGCCGCACGGGATCACCAACGACCGCGTGTATCGGGCGGCGTTCGGCAGCCCGGACTACGCCTTCGACCGGGGCGGGCGGCGGTTCATCGTCCTCGACTCGAGCGCGGGGCGCGTGACGCCGGTGCAGCTCGCGTGGCTCGTGGGGCTTTTGGATCCGGAAGTCCCGACGGTCGTCTTCACGCACATACCGCCGGCGCCTCTCTCCGAGTGGACCGACTGGGGCTCGATGAAGGGCGCGGGGGGATTCAAGGAAGGCAGCGCCGAGTTCATGCGCCTGATGAGCGCGAACAAGGTCCAGCGCGTGTACATGGGACACATCCACGGTCTGGGGGTCCTCGAGCGCGGGGGCGTGAAGTACGTGCTCACCGGCGGCGGGGGCTCACCGCTGTACCCCGGGCCGGTCAAGACGCGCCTGCATCACTGGCTGTCGGTCGAAGCGGGGCCTAGCGGGATCGTCGAGACCGTTCATGCGGCCGATGGATCGTCCTTTCCGTTGCGCTAGGCGATCGAACTCCGCGTTTGGTTTAGACCGGTCATTTCTCTCCTAAATTAGCCCTACCTGGCCATGCTTCGTTTGCTTTGTTTCGGGGGTGGCGGAGGCGGGATTTCCGTCTTATAATCCGGCGAACGGTCGGCCGCACTTCAAGCGGTAAGCCGTGACCGAATTAGGCCGGTCGAGTGAATTCAAGGTTATGCGTGCGTAGGAATATTGTCGGACTACAAAAAGGAGGAATGATGCCAATCAAAGACTGCGCTGATGCAAACAAGAAACTTCGGGATCTGAAGTGGTACATGGACAACTTTTGGATCCTTTCGTTCGCTGCTGTCGCAGCAATCTCCGTGGTTGCCGCGTTGTTGGCCTCGACCGGCTTTGGATTAATCGCAGGCGCCGGCGCAGCTATGGGCACAAGCGCATTATTGGCATACATCTACAAACAGCTTTCCGACGCAATACGTAAGGTCGAAGATTGGATCGCCAAGAATTGTTAGTTTGGCGCACCCCGATCGTACAGGACCAGTCCCGCTAGCCGTTGGTGCGCGATTTTTCGCGTGCTGGTCCGACTATAAAATGGCTTAAGGGCGCCTGTCTTCGGCGCATAACATCGGCTTGAACGGACGGCGGCCCGACTAGGCTGGATAGCGGGTAGCCGCCGCCGTTCAGCCTACGTTTAATCTATGACCCATATAAAGGTTCGCAAACTCCTCGAAACCCGCACCAATTTCGCTGGGAGAACTTGGTCCTATGAGTTCCGTTCCATTCCGAAACACTGCATGGAAGCTACTGTCACCAAAACATGCCAGCAGCTATTAAGCAGGTTTGCCCCGATTTCGAAAAGCTGGGATGATGACAAGAACTCGGAATGGATTGCGCGAATCTATTTCGCGGCGAAAATGGTGCTCGCTTCATCTGTTATGGCCCAGAGTCTCGAGTTCGCAAAGACAAAAAATTTGCGGGCTGTGGTCTCGTATCTCGACTACTATACGGTTCTTAATTCACTTCGCTCCATTCTGCTCACCAATCCAAGCATCCCGTGGGATAACGGCGGATTATTATTGACGACGCATACGAAGACAATAAATATTGCCAGCGACATCTTCGCTCAATTTAACAGGAAACTGGCGGGTAAAACCAAACAGCACATCACGCACTTAAAAGCTTATCGAGAGCTGATTTCGTATCGAGCGCCATCGAGCGGCGACTCCTTCCCAAAGGCAGATATTGATGTGATCGACATGTGCAGGTTGTTTGCGGAAATTGCTCAGCTGCAATCTGAGCTAATTGAAACCTCGTTTCTTAAAAACGCAAGCGGGAAATTCTTTCTGAAGGCCGATGTAATTGACCAGATTTGCGATGTGGAGATTGATGGCTTTACGTTTTACGACAAAGAAGACCATTATCGGATGGACTATTTGCGGCGGAAGCATCCGTTGCCGACTAACATCATGCACATCATGTCGGAAGGGCACGTGGAGGACTTTTTTGGTTCTTGGCGTTCCAAAGACGAAGAGGCCGGCGAATTTGATCCAGATGCTGACTGGGGAATCTTATTCGATGTGCCGTAGGGCGAAGCGTGCTTTCTTTGTGGAGTTCCAGTAGCGCGCGTGGCATGGCGTATCGTTAAGTATCCCGCAAGAATATGAAGCCACTCACATATACTCCGCATCAAAAAAAGAGAGCCAGCACCCTGATGGCTCTTGGAACTTCCGAGCGTGACGCGGCAGACAAGCTGATCGAGGCCGGCCTCTATCGAGAAGCAGTCGTGCACCTGTATTTCACATGTTTTTATATTTCACAGTCGTTGCTTTGCTCTCTCATCAAAGCGAGCCCAAGCCACGAACACGTGCAGACACAGCTTCATAAAACGTATGGGCGCAAGCATGATTTCCCGCGCCGTTATGTGAAGCTCCACACTGAACTCCATGTGCAGCGGAATGAATTCAACTATCGCACTACCCATGCCCCTGATCCGGATGATCTCAAGAAGCAGCTCCGCACGCTAACGTCTTATGTGAAATTCTGCCAGCGGATCGTTCCTGTCGTTGAAGCCGCCGATCTGTTAAAAAGTCTGCTGGCAGACAATCCTGGCCTTATTAAGGATTTCTCATTCGACATCTACTGCCCGAAGACCTATTCCCACCACTCGCGGCTGACATATTGGCAGCCGCCTTTCTATCTTGAAATATTCGGAATCAAAAGGCTCGCCAGTGAAGCTGTCCGCATGCTGAAACGGCTTAAGGTAAATCGCTCGGAAGACTATGTCGTTGGGTTAAACAGTCGTGTCAATCAGTATGACGACGATCATCTGATAATGATCGACATCGATGCCGTCAACCCGGCAGTCGAAGCCCTCCTGAAACCGTTTGGCGGCGTATTACTGAAGAGCGGCAGGGGATTCCATTTCATTGGAAAAAAGGTCGTCTCTGGAGTTCACAATTGGCGGCGAGTTTTGAGAGCCCTAACTCGCCACAAGAAATTGAAAGCACACGTCGACAAGGTGCACATTGAAATATCGCTCAAACGCGGCTATTCAACGCTGCGAATAACATCTAGTCCGGTTAAGCCAACCGCGCCTTTTTTCTACAAGGAATTCTGACGCCTAATCAGTTTGCTTTAAGTCATTGGTTGCCGGCTCTAATGCGTCCGGGCGCAGTGGAAACTGATTTGCTCATCGCGGTAGCTGGGTCCCGCTGCCTGCCTACTTCCACATTCGCGAATCGAAGCTGTAGGCGCGCGGCGCGGAGACCTTAATCTTCACGAAATCCGGATGCGCGGGATTCAAAATCAGGTTGAATTCGTCCGGCGTGACAACGGAGGGGACCCTCAACACCGCGCTCCTCATCCCCCGTATCCACTCGTCCCCTATTTTCTGCGTCGACGCCGGCGCCGGCTGCTCCCGCCAATCCCCCGGTACCGCGGCCCGCTTCACTTCGGCCGTCCTGACGGTGGAAGGAATGAGAATCTCATAGCTGACGAAGGCGATGGCGGAACCCTCCGCCCCCAGATGCACGAATTTCTCCAGAGCCGCCAGCGACAGCGTCGAGGCCGCGTAGACGACCGCCTGTCCTTTGCTGTTCCACCGCCCCGCGACCAGCCGCCCGCCCTCACCCGAGAACGAGTCGGCCTTGGAGCGAGCGGCTTTGTCGATGCGCCAGGCCCGGATCAAGGGAGCACGCCGTACTCGAGCTGGGTCAGCAAGGTCTCCACCGCATGCGTCCCCGGCTCGGTGTCGAGGAGCGTGAGGGGGATCTGCCCACCGAGTCCCGGCTGTTCGCGCTGAAGCCAGGAAACGGCCCGCTCCAGATCCTCGAATACGTCCGCCGCGAGCCGCAGCACCTTCGCCGTCCGGTAAAACCTGTCGCTGGCCACCGGGTCGAGGAAGGCCTTGTTCCGCCGGGTTCTCGTCAAAGTCCGGTCGCTGACCCCGATGATCCTCGCGAACATCTTGTCCTTGATGCGGAAGGATTCCTGGTAGAGGCTGACATCCGCCCAGCGGAAGCCTCCCCGGATGCGGTCCACCGCATCCGCGGTCGCGTGCGCGCCCTTTTCGGGGGCTTCGCCGATCACGGAATGCTGGGGCCGGCCGCGCGCCGGCTTTCGAGTAGTAGCCATATGGCTATAGTGTAATAGCCAATTGGCTTTGAGTCAAGACCGCCGCGCGAGGGCCCTCGACAGGCGCCGCCGCGCGGCGTAAACTAAGGCATGGCCCGTTTAAGCCTGGTCGTCGCGGCGGCGTTCCTGGCCGGTCCGGCTTGCGCCGGCAAGCTCGACCTGGATCTTTACGGCAACGTCCGCCCGCGCTTCGCCCGGGCCCCGGCCGCCCCGCTCGCGACCGGCAAGCTGTGGCTCCCCGGCGACCTGCGCAACTCGAAGGGGGAGAGCTTCGCGGTGCAGGCCATCGCGACGGGCGGCAACGCCGGCCTCGGCCTGGCGGGCGTGGCCCAGAACGCGGGATCGATCGGAAAGAGCCGGGAGGCGGCGGCGATGACGGCGGGCTTCGGGGCCGTCGCGCTGATGGGCCTATGGCGTACCTGGAAGCTGTGGCGCGACCCTGCCGCGCGCGAGCCAGCCCGTTAAATCGATTTAAACGCTTATTTATACCGGGAATCCCGGTAGTATTTATATATACCGGGATTCCCGGTATACCTCCCCAACGGTGCATTTCTGGGAAACATCGACCCCTTCATTCGGGGGTTCGATCCCTCGAACCCCGATTTGCTGGAGATTTCCGCTCCTGCAACGACACCGTCAGGAAGATCATCACCATCGTGGTCGACTATATACAGGAAGGGACGCCGTGACCCGGGGCCGGCCTAACCATCGGCCGGCCCGCCAGGCTACTTCTTCGCGGCCGGCCGCTTCACGCCCGAGCCTCGGCAGGTCTGCTTGCCCATGGGCGACTCGACGTTGAAGATGAAGGTCCCCTTCTTGTACTTCTCGCGTAGCCGTATGGTGAGCAGGCTCGAGAGCACGGAGACCTTCGAGCTGCTGGTGATGTAGTTGTTCGGCAAGGAGTCCTCATCGTCTTCTTCTTCCGTGGAGACGTTCACGCTCCCGCTGACCGAGGAGATGCCCAGCGCCTTGAGGACCGGGTTGCCCGGCAGGACGGTGACCGCGCGGTAGTGGTCCTCCTCGCCGGTGGCGACGATGTCGGCCTTGCCGAAGCTCGCCTCGGACTTGCCCGGGCTGCGGAACTCGACAAGGACGGTCTTGGGCAGGCGTGAGAAGACGACGAGGACCTTGTCGCGATAGATCCTGCAGTCTCGGTCCACGAGCCAGGTGCCCATGAGCGGCTTCAGAGAGGCGTACTGATCCTCGGCCGCGCGCGCCGAGAGAGGGAGAAGGAGCAACGCCGCGAGCCATAAGTTTCGAATCATGCCGAAACGATACGAAACTTAGCGGCTCGCAACGCCCTGAAAAAATTCGAATAACCCATATATTTGAATGAAATAGCAGGGAATTCGCTGTCCCGAGAAGGGAACAATTCGGAAGGGTCGATCGTATGGTGGAGAGGAATCGATTTTGCAAGTGACGCTTGCAAAATTGACCTGGCACCAAAATATCACGCTAGGGGAAGCCGATCGGAGTCGCGTCCAATATGCTGTCGAAGGAACTCCCGCGGGATCTGAAGGGCGCTCTGCCGGTCCCCGAAGAACTCAAGAGCGTTCTGCGCCGCCGCGAAACTTAGTGGCTCGGAGCCTTGGTGACTTTCATGTCGGCGGTGAGCTCGAGCTGAACGGGCTCGTCGCCGCGCAGGACGGTGATCGTCGTCTTCTGGCCGGGGATCATCTTGGAGAGGACGGCCGCGACGTGGCCGGCGGCCTCCTGGCCGCCCTCGGAGATGGTCGCCTCGCCGACGCCGATGATCAGGTCCCCGCGCTTGAGGCCGGCCTTCTCGGCGGCGGAGCCGTGGCGGATGTACTCGATCTCGAGGCCGGCGTCGGGGGCCATCGGGTCGGAGAGGTTGGCGATGATGCCGAGCGAGGCGGTGCCGATGTTGCCCGTCTTGGCGTACTGCGCCATCACGTGCGCCACCTCGGGGGCCATGATCGAGAAGCCGAGGCCGTCGGAGCCGCCGCTCTGCGTGTAGATCTGCGTGTTGACGCCGACCACCTCGCCGCGGGCGTTGAAGAGGGGGCCGCCGGAGTTGCCGGGGTTGATGGCGGCGTCGGTCTGCAGGTGCTTGACGTACATGTTGCCGCGGCCGTCCATGCCGCTGACGACGCCGGCGCTCACGGTGAAGGGGAGGCCGCGCGGGTAGCCGGTGGCGGTGACGTCCTCGCCCTCGCGGGGGGCGGAGGAGGCGAGCTTGACGACGGGCCAGGGCTTGCCGTCGGCGCGGGGGGCGAGCTGGACGATGGCGAGGTCCTTGTCGTGGTTGACGGCGAGGACCTTGGCCTTGATCACGCCCTGCACGCCGGGGATGCGCGCCTCGACGAGCTGGCCGGGCCGGCGGGAGCCGACGACGTGGGCGTTGGTGATGAAGACGCCGTCGGGGGTCAGGATGAAGCCGGAGCCGGTGCCCATGCCTCGGGGCGTGCGCACGATCACGTTCACGACGGAGCCTTTGACGCGGGCGACCATCGCCTCGCGGGACTCGACGGCGGCGGCGTCGGCCGCCGGCGCCGCGGCGACGGCGGGAGCGGGGGCGACCTCGGTCTTGTTCTGCACCTGCTCGATGGCGGCGCGGGAGACGGCCTCGTTGGGGCGGGTCTGCGTCGGGTCGTTCCAGACGGACAGGAGGCCGCCGAGCATCATGACGGCGACGAGGGCCTTGGCCCCGTGCTTCATGCGGAAGGCGCGCTCCTTGCGGCGCGTCAGCCAGTCGTGCAGGAGGGAGGACGCGCCGAGCAGGCCGGCGATGACGGCGAACGCGGCGCCGGCGAAGGGGGAGTAGGCCAGCGCGAGGAAGACGCCGCCGATCGTGACGAGGTTGAAGATCAGGTGGGCGACGACCGGCGAGGTCAGGCTGCGGCTGCGGTAGGCGGTGTGCGCCAGGAACAGGCCGAGGATGACGTTGAGGGCGAGGACGAACGGGCTGAAGCCCCAGGTCGCGAAGTGGGCGGCGGCGAAGCTGAAGGAGGACAGGACCGCGGCGATGGGGAAGGCGAGGTGGGACAGCCACTCTCCGGCCTTCAGCACGCGCTTGGCGCCGCCGACGACGCCGGCCGCGTCGGGGAGGCTCTCGATCATCGAGGAGATCCAACGCGTGAACGGCTTGACCGCGGCGAGGACGAGGAAGATGAGGCCGAAGCCGAGGAGGCGGTAGGCGACCTCTTCCATAGCGACCGCCATCGGGATCTGGAGGCCGAGGAAGGTCGCCGGGGAGGTGGCCAGGCCCTCGACGATCTCGTTGGGGCCGTACTTGGCGAGGAGGGCGACGCGGCCGAAGCCGCTCAAGGTCGCGTCCGACATGTACTGCGGCCACGGGAAGACGTCGAGGAGGGGCCGGAGCGTGACCTCGAGGATGGCGCCGAGGCCGACGAGGTTGAGGCCCTGCTTGAGGCCGTAGCCGACGCGCCGGCGGAAGGTCATCGGCTCGGTGAGCGGGCCGCCGAACTCGTCGACGGTCGCGGCGCGCTTGGCGGCGGAGAGGGTCTTGTGGGCGGTGAGCTTGGCCGACAGGGCGGCCTTGAGGTTCGCGTGCGTGAGCTTGATGTCGCCGGCGGAGACGGGCTTGCCCTCGGTGGAGGCTTCGGTCTCGGCCGCGCCGTCGAACAGCTTGTCCGCGTCGACCTTCACCGTCTCGGCGGCGGGCGTCGCGGCGGGAGCGGTCTTGCGGCCGATGAGCGAGGAGAGGCGCTGGGTCCAGGTCTTCTTCTCGACCGGGGCGGCGGCCGAGGGGGCGTTGGGGAGCTTCGGGGCGTCCTCGGAGGCGGCAGCGCGGACGGAGACGGCGAGAGCGGGGGCGGCGGCGACCGGCGCGGCGGCGACGGGGGCGACGGGGGCGGCGGCGGAGACGGCCGTCGGGGTCGCGAGGGGAGAGGGGGCGATGGACGGAGCGGCGAGAGTCCCGTTGAGGCTGGCGGCGCCGATCCCGAGGGCGGGGGCCATCGTCATCCCGGAGGCCGGGCCGACCGCGGGCGAGACCGGCATGGAGCCCGTCGGTCCCGAGACGACGCGGACGACCTGCGCCGAGGCCTCCGGGGGCACGGCGCCCAGGAGGAGGGCGGCGGTCAGGAGGATGGACAGGGCGCGGCGCGGGGAAATCTTCATACGGCTAGTTTAGCCCTTCCCCGACGGGCGGACCGGGGCCGGAGGTCCCAAGGAGGGGGCTTCTTTGGTCCCTCCCGGGAAGGCCCGTTGGACCCCCTTCCTTAATTGGGTATGGACGGCTATAATCCAGGTCATGACCGCGCGCGTTTACGAGTACGAGAAGTGCTCCACCTGCCGCCAGGCGCTCAAATTCCTGGACGCCCGGAAAGTCGCCTACCGGCGCGTGCCGATCGTGGACCAGCCGCCGACCATGGCCGAGCTCAAGGCCATGCTCGCCTTCGCGGGCGACCTCAAGCGCCTGTTCAACACCTCCGGCGTCGTCTACCGGGAGCTGGGGCTGGGGGAGAAGCTCAAGACGATGAGCGAGGCCGACGCGCTGGCGCTGTTGGCGAAGAACGGCCGGCTCGTCAAACGCCCCTTCGTGCTCCTCGAGGACCGCGGCCTGCTGGGGTTCAAGGAAGACGAGTGGAAGGCGGCGTTTAAGTGAAGGTCTCCGTCCTCATCCCCGCCTACAACGAAGCCCGCACCATCGCCGCCTGCCTCGAGGCCGTGTACGGCCGCAACCCGGGGCGCGACCTCGAGGTCATCGTCGTCGACGACGGTTCCACCGACGGCACTTACGAGGCGGCAAAGGCCGCGGCTCGGCCCGGCACGGTCGTTCTCAAGCATGACAAGAACTCGGGAAAAGGAACGGCGATACGGACGGCGCTCGACAAGGCGTCGGGCGAGGTCGTCTTGATCCAGGACGCGGACCTCGAGTACGATCCGGCGGACTATGCCAGGCTTCTCGAGCCGATCGAGTCGGGCCGGGCCGCGGTGGTGTACGGCTCGCGCCATCTGGCCGCGGGCAACCGGCGCTCGTACGCGCGCTACTACTACGGCGGGCGCCTCGTGTCGGTGTTCACCAACCTGCTGTACGGCTCTTCGATCACGGATGAGCCCACCTGCTACAAGGTGTTCAAGACCTCCTTGCTCCGGTCCTTCGATCTCAAGTGCACCGGCTTCGAGTTCTGCCCCGAGGCGACGGCGAAGACCCTTCTGCGCGGCATCCCCATCCTTGAGGTGCCCATCAGCTACCGCCCCCGCCGGATCGAGGAGGGCAAGAAGATCCGCTGGTACGACGGGATCGAGGCGCTGTGGACGCTTCTGAGACTTCGATGGACGCGCGTCTAGATCCGCGCCGTTCCGACGCGGCGGTCTTCGCTTTGGCGCTCGCGCTGCGCCTGGGATTTACCGCCTTCTTCGTGTCGAAGGGCCTGGGCGAGGTGTACGGCCGCGACCTGTATTTCAACCTGGCGCAGTCCTGGCTCGGCTGGCTGCCGATGCCTGCCTTCGACGCGACGCACCCACCGCTGTACACGATGATCGTCGCGGCGCTTCTCGGTCTGTTCCGCTCGTCGAATCCCCTTCCGGTCCTTCTTCTTCAGTGCCTCGCCGGCGCGGCCTCCGTCGTTCTGGTCCGCCGCCTGGGCACGCGGCTTGCCGACGAGGAGACGGCGCGTTTGGCGGCGTTATGGTGCGCCGTCGATCCCGCGCTGATCTTCTTCACGCCGCACCTGCAGACGGAGACGTTGTTCATCGCGATGACGTTGTTGTTCTTCGTCGGTCTGTTGAAGGAATGGGATCGTCCCTTGTCCTGGCGCCTGGTCGCGCTGGGTTTCTGGGGCGGCCTGTGCGTCCTGTGCCGCTCCGTGCTCGGCGGCTATCCCGCTTTGCTTTTCCTGGTCCTGTGGCGCGCGCAGGGCCTCACGCGCGCCTTCCTGTTCTGCGCTTTGCTCGGCGCCGGGTGGCTGGCGCCGTCGGCCGCGTGGACCGCGCGCAACTACTTCAAGTACGGCAAGGTCGTGCCCGCGGCGACCTTGATGGGCTGGAACCTCTACGAGGGCTTCACCCTCGACCGCGAGGTCGTGCGCCGCCACCCGGCGGAGATGGGGGCGGAGGTCAAGGCGCTGGGCCTCACCGACCCGATCGCCGTCGGCGACCACTTCGCGAGGAAGACCGCGGCACTCGTGCGCGCCGACCCCCTGGGTGCGGCGAAGATCGTCGTCGGCAAGGCCTTCCTGTTCTGGCGCCCCTTCCCCTACGACCCGCACGTCTGGTGGCAGCGGGGCGCTCTCGGCGTCTACTTCACCCTCGTCTTCGCGCTGGCGCTGTGGGGGGCGCGCGGGACTTTCGCCGCGGCCTCGCCGTGGGGCGCGGTGTGGGCGCTGTTCGCCTACCTGACCGCCGTGCACTCGGTGTTCTTCACCTCGCTGCGCTACCGCCTGCCCCTCGAGCCGTTCCTGGTCCTGCTCGCCGCGGCGGGCGCGGCCGCGCTCCTGCGGCGGGGAGGCGCCCGTGCGTAAGAAGGCCGAGGCGTTGTCGCCCTGGGCCTGGGTCCTGCTCGCCTGCGCGCTGCTGGCGGCGGCGCTGCGCTTCGTCAAGATCGGCTACGGCCTGCCGCACACCTACAACGCCGACGAGCCGCACCTGATCAACATGGCCGTCTCCTTCGGCAGCGGCAGCCTGCGGCCGCACTCGTTCAAGTACCCGACGGTGTGGCCGACCTTGCTCGCCGGCCTGTACGGCCTGTGGTACGGGGTCTGGTCGGTCATGGGCCTGCGGAAGTCCCCCGCGGACTTCGCGGCGCTGTACGGCTTCGCCCCGACCGGCTTCTACCTGATCGCGCGCCTGGCCGCGGCGGCGGCGTCGCTGGGCGCTCTCGCCGTCGTCTCCCGGACGGAGCGCGCGGAGGACCGCGCGCGCTGGCCGTACGGGGCGCTGATGCTGGCCTTCTCGCCGGTCCTCGTCGAGCTGGCCCACGCGGCCAAGCCCGACTCCCTGATGCTGCTCTTCGTCGCCGGCGCCTGGGCCTGCGCCTTGCGCTTCCAGGCGGGCGGGGCGCGCGGCTGGCTGCTCGCCGCGGGCGCGCTGACCGGCGCCGCCTGCTCGACTCAATACACCGCCGCGCCTTTGACGCTGCTCCTGCCGCTCGCCTGGCTGCTGCGCGAGGGCGGGCCCTCGTCCTGGACCTGGCTCGTCCAGGCCGCGGCCTTCGCCGCCGCCGCGTTCGTCGCCGGCTCGCCGTTCATCGCGCTCGACTTCCGCCGCTTCGCCGCGGACTGGACCGATTACGCGGACCTGGGCCGCCTGCGCCCGCACGACGCGGCGGCGATGGCGCGCGCCGTGGCCTACAACCTCTGGACCTACGGCGGGGACGGCTCCCCGGCGGGGGCGGCCGCCGTGCTCGGCCTCGGGGTCCTGGCGTGGCGCCGGACGCGCCGCGCGCTGCTGCTGCTCGCGCCCGTCGCGGCGTACGCCGTGGTCCTGTCCGGGAGCCCCGACGGGGGCTGGCAGCGCTACCTGCTCGGCGTGTTCCCGGCGCTGGCGCTGCTGTCGAGCGAGGGCCTCGTCCTGCTCGGCGGCAAGAGCCCCTGGCGCCGCGCCGCGGTCGCCGCGCTCGTCCTGGCCCCCGGTCTGTTCCTCTCCTGGCGCTACGTCGCCGACCTGACTTTGCCCGACACGCGCGCGCAGGCGGAAGCCTGGATGACGGCGAACATACCGGAGGGGGAGACCGTCCTCCTCGACCTGCCCCACGCCTCCCCGCGCGCGATCGCGTCGAAGGAGCAGTGCGCCGACCTGGCCGCGCGCACCGCCGCCGCGAGGTCGCCGCGCTCGAGGCTCTGGCGCGCGATGGCCGACCGCCACCCGGGCGGCGGCTGGCGCGTCTACCGCATCCAGCGCTCGGCCGGGGACCTGTTCTCCGCGCCGCGCCACGTCGCGGCCTCGCAGGCCGACGGGGATTTCCTCGACGTGCGCCCGGGCCTCGACCCGGTGCGCGCGGTGCGCGCGCGGTGGGTCGTCACCTCCAGCTTCGGCGCCGATCCCCGCCGCGCCCGGGAGCTTTCGACCTTCTTCGCGGAGCTCGCTGCCGGCGCCGACCTGGTCCACGAGTTCCCGTCCGAGCCCGGCTCGACGATGGGCCCCTGGCTGCGGGTCTGGCGCTTGAGGAGATGACATGGCCCTTCACGAACTGATCGAGAACCTGATCCACTCCCTGCGCTACCGCGAGGTGGTCCCGCACTTGCGCCCCTGCCGGCGCATGGCCGACCTCGGCTGCCGCTTCGACCACCACTTCCTGACCCGCGTGCGCGGCCTGGCCGAGGAGAGCTGGGGCCTCGACGTGACGGTCGAGGACGGCAAGGACGGGAGCATCACTTTGCTCAAGGCCGACATCACCAAGAACCTGCCCTTCGCCGACGGCTTCCTCGACCAGATCACCATCCTCGCCGTCCTCGAGCACATCGCCGACCCCAAGGCCGTCCTCTCCGAGGTCCGCCGCTGCCTGGCGCCCGGCGGCCGCCTGATCGTCACGACCCCGACCAAGCTCGGCATCAAGGTCCACGACGTCCTCGTGCACACCGGCCTGGTGCGCGACGTGGAGCCCGGCGAGCACAAGGACTTCGACGTCTCGCCCGAGGCCCTCGCCTCCTGGGCGCGCGAGGCCGGCCTCGTCGTCGAGGACGCGCACTCCTTCGAGCTCGGCATGAACGCCTTCCTGCTCGCCAGCCGGCCTTCGTAGCGTCGCGGCGCCGCCGCGTTATCCCCGCCATCCACCGGATGAAGCGCCAAAACTGTTGTCAACAACAGTTGCGACGCTCCTTGTGGATAAAGCGTCAAGGGAAAAATGTGTAAATGATAGGATTGCGATCGTGACGGAGACGAAAAAGAAGATTCTCATCACGGGCGCCGCCGGCTTCATCGGCCGGCGCCTCGCGGTCCTTCTCGCCGAGAAACATGCCGTCCGCTGTCTGGTCCGCGACGCCTCCCGCGCGAAAGGCCTGCTCCCGGCGGGCGTCGAGCTCGTCGCGGGCGACATGACCGATGCCGCCTCTCTGCAGGCCGCCGTCGCCGGCGCGGACGCCGTCGTGCACCTGGCCGCGCGCAAGGGCGACGAGCCGGACGTCGTTGCGGTCAACGTCGGCGGGGCGCGCAGCCTCGTCGCGGCGTGCCGGGCGGCGGGCGTGCGCCGCGTAGTCAACGTCGGCAGCCAGGCCTCGCGCCTGCCGCGCCGCGGCGCCTACGGCGAGACGAAGGCGCAGGCCGACGAGGTCTTCGCCGCCTCCGGGCTCGAGGTCACGACCGTGATGCCGAGCCTCGTCTACGGTCCGAAGGACCCGGGCGCGTTCGGCAAGCTGGCGCGCGTGACGGCGACGGCGCCGTTCGTGCCGGTGATCGGCGACGGCTCGGTCCGCTTCCAGCCGGTCCACGTCGACGACCTGTGCGCCGTCATCGCCGGCTGCCTGGCCGAGCCGAAGACCGCCGGCAAGACCTATTCCGTCGGCGGCCCGGAGAGCGTCACCTTGGTCGAGCTGATCGACCGGATCGGCGCCGCGCTGGGCAAGAAGCCGCGGAGGGTCCACCTGCCGTACTGGGCGGCGATGGGGATCGCGCGCGTCCTGGGCCTTTTCCTCGCCGCGCCGCCGCTGTCCGTCAGCAACGTGACCGGCGCCGTCCAAAGCGCCCCCGACGCGGACTATCGGACGGTCTTCGTGGAATTGGGAATCGAGCCCCGTCCTTTGGCTGACGGTCTGAAAGACGCCTTGTCCTAGCGCGGGCACCTCGCGCTTGAGGACTACTGGACTATCCACATCATTCCACCGGTGGAATACCGCGGATAGACCCGGATGATCGGGGGGCGCGCGGCGGCCCGTCCTGAGGCCGTCACCCGCCTGAGACAGGCCCGTCATTTCCTATAATGTCGGGCACATGGCCAAGCCCAAAGTCATCGTCGTCATGCCCGCCTACAACGCGGAGAAGACCCTCGAGCGCACGATCAAGGACATCCCCGCCGGGTCGGTCGACGAGGTCATCCTCGTCGACGACTGCTCGAAGGACGGCACCGTCGCGCTGGCCGGCAAGCTGGGCCTGACCGTCATCCGGCACGCGACCAACAAGGGCTACGGCGGCAACCAGAAGACCTGCTACGCCGAGGCCCTGCGCAAGGGCGCGGACGTCGTGATCATGGTCCACCCCGACTACCAGTACGACGCGCGCCTCGTGCCGATCATGTCGGACCTGATCACCCACGACATCTGCGACATGGTCTGCGGCAACCGCATCCGCACGCGTTGGGAGGCGCTGAGCGGCGGGATGCCGGTATACAAGTACGTTTTTAATCGATTGCTGACCATGTTCGAGAACTCCGTCACCGGGCAGAACCTCGGCGAGTGGCACTCGGGCCTGCGCGCCTACTCGCGCAAGTGCCTCGAGACGATCCCGTGGGAGGACAACTCCGACGACTTCGTGTTTGATCAACAGTTCCTTATTCAAGCCGCCTTTATGAAACAGCGGTTAGGGGACGTGCCCGTCGCGGCGCGCTACTTCTCGGAGGCGTCGTCGATCAACTTCCGGCGCTCCTGCGTGTACGGCCTGTCGGCGCTGTGGTGCCTGGGGCAGTACGTCCTGCAGCGCGCGGGCGTCGTGCGCTTCGCCCTGTTCGAGCCGAAGCCCGCGAAATGAGCCGAGCCGCGGCGGCCTTCGCGCTGCTGACGGCGGGGCTCGGCGCGCTGTCGGCGGCCGATTCCCTCTGGGTCGCCCTGAGGCCGGGCTGCGTGCCCTTCGTGCTCCTCGTGCTGACGGTCCTGCTCGCCGCCGGCTCCGGCCGCGTCCTCGCCGGGAAGCTGTGCCTGACCGACGTGAGCGAGTCGCAGAAGACCTTGTGCGGCGCGACCTTGGGCCTGGGACTGCTCGCCCTCGGCGGCTTCCTCCTCGGCGCCCTCGGCCTGTTCAAGCCCTGGGCCGCCTCGGCCCTCCTGGCCGCGCTGTGGGTCGCCGGCTACGCGGAGCTCAAGCCGGCGCTCGCGTCCCTGGCGCCCGACCGCAGCCTCCTGCGCGAGCGCCCGCTGGCGGCCGCGGCGGTCGCCCTGCCCCTGCTCGCCGCGCTGTGGATGTGCCTCGTGCCGCCTCATCAGTACGACTCCCTCGTCTACCACCTGGCCCTGCCCCAGGCGTACCTGCGCGAAGGCCGGCTGTTCGCCCCGCCCGGCATCGTCTACGCCCATTTCCCGCAGAACGGGGAGATGCTGTTCTCGCTGGCGCTGCTGCTCGGAAGCGACCTGCTGGCGCAGATGTACATGTGGCTGTCGATGGTGCTCTCGATCTGGTGGGTGTTCTCTCTCGGGCGGCGCGAGGCGCCGATGGACGCGGTGGCGCTGGCCGCGATCTTCATCGCCACGCACTCGGCGCTGCTGCTGATGTCGTCGACGACGTACGTCGAGCCGCTCGTCATGCTCTGGGTCACCGCGGCCGCGCTGTCCTTCGAACGCTGGCGGCGGCTGGCGCCCGAGGGCGGGGGCCCGCGGGGCTGGCTGATCCTGTCGGCGATCTTCACCGGCCTGGCGCTGGGGACCAAGTATTACGCCGGCATCGGCGCCGCGGCGTTCGGCCTGCGCCTGCTGTGGGCGCTCGCGTTCGACCGCCGCAGGGAGCGGGCGGAGGACCTGGCGCTGTTCACCGCCATCGTCACCGCGCTGTTCGCGCCGTGGCTGATCAAGAACTGGGTGTGCGTGCAGAACCCGGTATTCCCGTTCTTTTATAAATGGTTCGCGAACACCGGCACCGGCTGGAACGCCGAGCTCGCCGCGGGCTATTTCAGCGTCTTGACCGAGTACGGCCACATCGGCGGCTTCTTCCATTCGCTGATCTCGCTGCCCATCCTGCTGCTGCGCAACCCGCTGCGCTTCGGCGGCGGCATGGACGTGCTGGGCGACCTCGGCTGGGACATCTCGCTCTGGCTCCTGCCGCTGGGCGCCTGGGCGGCGTCGAAGAACCGGAGCCTGCGCGGCCTGCTGCTGTTCTGCTTCCTGTGGGGCGCGGCGTGGTTCTCGAGCGGCGTCGTCCTGCGCTTCCTGACCGTCCTCGTGCCGATCATGGCGCTGCTGGGCGCCTGCGGCCTGGTCGCCTTGTGGGCCGTGCTCGACCGCTGGTCGCGCGCCGTCATCGCGGGCGCTCTCGGGGTCATGACCGTCGCGCACCTGTTCCTGTTCGTGTTCGTCCACTCGACCTTCGGCTCCGGCTCGACGGCCTTCGGGCTCGAGACCCGGGAAGCGTTCCTGACGCGCCGCCTCGACTACTACTCGTGCGCGGACTGGCTCCGGGGGAACCCCGCCCAGAATGATAAAATACTGGTCGTCGGGGAGCAGCGCGGCTACTATCTTCCGGCCGACCACCTTCCCAGCACCGTGCACATGCCCAACCTCTTCGTCCGCCGGGCCAACGAGTCCGCCGACGCCGCGTCGCTCCTGGCCGCGCTCCGCGCCGACGGCTTCACCCGCGTCCTGATCGTGCCGCGCGAGGCCGCGCGCCTCGGCCCGGGCCTGGGCACGCTCACGCCCGCCGGGGCCGTCAACTGGAAAGGCCTCGAGGACACGCTGAAGACCGAGTTCACGGGCCGCGGCTGCGTCGTGGGGCGTCTGTGAGGAGCGACGCGGGCCTGCTGCTGACCTCCTTCATCTGCTCGGCGGGCGTGTCGTTCTTCATGACCCCGCTAGTGCGCCTGCTGTCGGTGCGCCTGGGGGTGCTCGACACGCCGGGCTCGGCGGTCAAGACGCACAAGGAGGCGACCCCGGTGTTCGGCGGCGTGGCCATCTACCTGGGCTTCATGGCGACGATGCTCCTGCTGCGCCTGACGACGAACTTCCCGACCGGGACCCTCTACAACCTGCGCGCGCTCGTCCTCGGCGGCTCCCTGATCTTCGCGCTCGGCCTCGTCGACGACCTGAAGCGGCCCGAGGGGGTCGACTACAAGCCCAAGTTCCTGGTGCAGATCCTGGCCGCCGCGCTGCTCGTCCTGTTCGGCCTGCGCATGCGTTTCCTGTCGCCCGCCTACGTCGCGGCCGTCGTGACCGGCGTCTGGGTCGTCGGCGTGACGAACGCGTTCAACATCGTCGACATCATGGACGGGCTGTCCGCGAGCCAGGCGGCGATCGCGGCGCTCGGCTTCCTGATGATCTCCCTGCCGACCGAGGAGCTCTACGTCAACTTCGCCTCCGCCGCGCTGGCCGGCGCGGCGCTGGGCTTCCTGCCGTGGAACCTGTCGAGGAAGCGCAAGATCTTCATGGGCGACAGCGGCAGCCTGCTCATCGGCTTCCTGCTCGCGGGCATTTCGCTCGGCACGCGCTACTCCGACGTCAACGACGCGGGCGTCTTCGCCCCGCTGCTGATCCTCTTCGTGCCGGCCTTCGACACGTTCTTCGTGAGCCTCCTGCGCCTGAACCAGGGCAAGTCCCCGTTCCTCGGCTCGAAGGACCACTTCGCGCTGCGCCTCGAGAAGATGGGCTTCGACCGCGGCCAGGTCGTGCTGATGGCCGGCGCGGCCGCGGCGTTCCTGAGCTTCTGCGCGTTCCTCGTGACGCAGCTGCCGCTGCGCGGCGCGGTCGCGGTCTACGTGCTGGTGGCGTTCCTGGTCGCCTGGGTCGCGCGCCGCATGGCGCTCGTCGAGATGCGATGAACGTCGACGTCCTCATACTCGGCGGCGGGCTGGCGGGTCTCTCGTCCGCGTACCACCTCGGCGAACGGGGGGTCCGCTCGCGCCTCGTCGTCGAGGCGAAGGACCGCGTCGGCGGCACGGCCGGCTCGGTGACGACGGGCGCCTTCACGTTCGACTACACCGGCCACCTGCTGCACCTTCACGATAAGTACGGCCAGGCGCTGATCCTCGACCTGCTCAAGGACAACGTCGCCGTCCACGAGCGCAAGGCCTGGATCTACTCGCAGGGGACGTTCACCCGCTATCCTTTTCAGGCGAACACGAAGGGGCTTCCCGCCGAGACCGTCGCGGACTGCGTCGCGGGCTTCCTCGAGACCGTGCACCGGCCGAGACCCTTGGATCAAGACCCTGATTTCTTGTCCTGGTGCCGGGCGACGTTCGGCGACGGCATCACGCGCCGCTTCATGCAGCCGTACAACCGGAAGCTGTGGCGGCTGCCGCTGTCGAAGCTGACCACCGAGTGGCAGGGCCGGTTCGTGCCCAAGCCGACGGCCTCCGAGGTGATCTACGGCGCCCTCACCGACAACAACGCGCTGTTCGGCTACAACGCGACCTTCCGCTACCCGGTGCGCGGCGGCATCCAGTCCCTGCCCGACGCGTTCGCCGACCGCCTCGAGCCCGGCGTCGTGCGCGTGGACAGCCCCGTCGTAGCCGTGGACCTGCGCGAGAAGGTTGCTCAGGTGCGCGGCCTGGGCGAAGTGCGCTACGAGCGCCTGGTGAACACCTTGCCGCTGAACGTGTTCCTCGATCTGGCGGCGCCGCTGCCCGCGGACGTGAAGGCCGCGCGCCGGGACCTGCGCTGGAACACCGTCTGGAACCTCAACGTGGGGATCGACCGCCCCGCGCCGGCCGACAAGCATTGGATCTATTACCCGGAAAAGCGTTTTCCGTTCTATCGCGTCGGCTTCTCGAGCAACTTCTCCCCGCACCTCGCCCCGGAGGGGCACGCCGCGCTCTACCTCGAGGCGACGCGCCCCGGCGGCGCGCGCGTCGACCGCGACAAGCTCGAGGCGGACATGATCAAGGGCCTGCGCGAGGCGGGCCTGCTGCGCCGCAGCGACGAGATCTCGGCCAAGATCTGGATGCCGGTGCCGGTCGGCTACGTCGTCTACGACCGGGCCCGCACGCCCGCGGTGAATACGATCTTCCGTCACCTCGCCTCGCTCGGCGTCGAGTCCATCGGCCGCTACGGCGGCTGGAAATACTCGTTCATGGAGGAGACCATCCTCGACGGCAAGCGCTGCGCGGAGCGCCTCGCCGGGGGCGGGCCGGCGCCGGAGCCGTCCTCCGCCGAGTCTCCCCTGAGGGCGCTCAAATGAAGAAGGCCCTGGCCGCGCCGTCCCTGCTGGCCCTCCTCCTCCTCTCGGCCTGCGTGGCCGAGACCGTGGAGCGCCGCAAGCCGCGCAAGGGGCCGATCAAGGAGGTCGGCTTCGTCGACATGGGCGGGGGGAACGTGCGCTACTCCGTCGACGGCTGGGGCTGGTTCGTCGCCGGGCGGCGCCGCGACGCCCTGCGCCGCATGCGCCGCAACTGCGGCAAGCTGCTCGCGCCGCAGATCCTCGACGAGTACCTGCGCCAGGACGCCGACATCTCCTACGCCGGCGAGGACATCACGACGAACCTCGACAAGGGCATGGACCACTTCAAGATCGCGCCCTTCCAGCACCTGATCTACGAGTGCCGGCCGAAGGACGCGGCCTACGAGCCGCCGAAGGCCTCGACCGCGGTCCCGCGCGCGATCCTCGTCGTGCCGCCCGTCTCGACGGTCTCGACGACCACCGTGATCGAGGCGCCCGCCGTTTCCACCGCGACCGCCCCCCAGGAGCCGCCCAAATGATCAAGCTCGACCGCGCCATCTGCATCTTCGACCTGGAGGCCACCGGCACCAACGTCCTCGAGGACCGCATCGTCGACATCTGCATCTTGAGGCGCGAGCCCGACGGCTCCGAATCCCTGTTCTCCTCGCTCGTCAACCCCGGCGTCGCGATCCCCCCGGAGGCCTCGGCGATCCATCACATCACCGACGACATGGTCAAAGACCAGCCCCGGCTCTCCGACCTCGCGCCGAGGATACTCGAGATGTTCAAGGACGCCGACCTCTCCGGCTTCAACGCCGCGAAGTACGACATCCCCCTGCTGACCGCCGAGTTCAAGCGCTTCGGCGCCGAGTGGCCCGAGGCGGGAAAAAGAGTGGTCGATTCGTTCACGATCTTCCAGCGCAAGGAGCGCCGTGACCTGACCGCCGCCTACAAGTTCTACTGCGGCAAGGACCTCTCCGGCGCCCACCGCGCCGAGGCCGACGTGCGCGCGACCGCCGAGATCCTGTGGGCCCAGGTCGAGCGCTACGCCGACCTCCCCAAGGACGTGGCGGGGATCGAGGCCTGGTGCAATCAGATCGATCCGAGCAGAGTCGACGTCGAAGGGAAATTCGTGTGGAAGAACGGCGAGGCCGCTTTTGGATTCGGGAACAAGCACAAGGGTAAGACCATTCGGGAAGTCGTCCGAGCGGATCGAGGCTATTTCGCGTGGATGATCGAGAAGGGAAACTTCAGCGCCGATGTGGTGCGGATCTGTAAAGAAGCGTTGGAAGGAAAATTCCCGGAGAAGAAGGTGTAATGAAGAAGAAGGGTATCGCCGTCGTCTTGCTTTCTGGAGGCCTCGACTCCACGACGTCGTTGTACTGGGCCAAGAGCGAGTACTCTTCCGTTGTTGCTTTATCCATCCGTTACGGCCAGCGTCACGTCAAGGAATTAAACGCGGCCCGCGCCGTTGCGCGGGCCGCGAAGGTACAGCTCCACGAGGTCGTTATCTCGTTGCCGTGGCTCCAAGGCTCGTCCTTGACGAATTCGTCCCTTCGAATCCCCGACATGCCGTTGAAAAAGATAGGCACCGGCGGAATCCCCTCGACGTACGTCCCCGGCCGCAACACCATCTTCTTGTCGTTAGCGGTGTCGTTAGCCGATGCCGTCGGGGCGGAAGCGATCGTCATCGGCGCGAACGCTTTGGATTATTCGGGATACCCCGACTGCCGTCCCCCGTTCATCAGCGCCTTCGGCCGTGTCGCCGTCGAGGGAACGAAGCGCGGCTCCGAGGGCAAGCCGCTGAAGATCCTCGCCCCGCTCCTGCGCTTGGACAAAAAGGGCGTCGTGAAGCTGGCCGCCCGCGTCGGCGCCCCGCTCCGTTTGACGTGGTCGTGCTACGCCGGGACCCGGACGCAGTGCGGCCGCTGCGACTCCTGCAAGCTCCGCGCCAAGGGCTTCCGCGAGGCCGGTATTCCGGACCCCGCCGCGTGACCCAGACCTTGAAGCTGTCCGACGAGTCCCGCGCCCGCGTCGTCGAGATCTTCTCCTCCCTGCAGGGCGAGGGCCCGCGCCTGGGCGAGCGCCAGGTCTTCGTGCGCCTGGGCGGCTGCAACCTCGCCTGCGACTACTGCGACGAGCCCGACACCATCCCGATTCCATCGGGACTCGTACGGTCCGCTGAATACGTCAAGAACGAGATCGAGCGCCTCGCTCACGCGAGGTCCCACCGCGCGATCTCCTGGACGGGCGGCGAGCCCCTGCTCCATCCGCAGTTCCTGATGCCGCTGATGCGCTGGGCGCGCAAGAGGGGCCTGGAGAACCATCTCGAGACGAACGGGACCTTGCCGGTCCCCATGTCCGCGCTCGCGCCGCTGTGCGACCTCGTCGCCATGGACATCAAGCTGCCCTCCTCGACGGGGCGCGAGACCTGGAGCGCGCACCGGGACTTCATCCGCGTCCTGCCGCCCCGCGCGTTCGTGAAGGTCGTCCTGAGCGACCGCGCGACCGAGGACGAGTGGAGGACGGTCGTGGACCTCGTGCGCCGCGCCCCGCATCCGCTGCCCCTGTACCTGCAGCCCGCGACGCCGGTCGGCAAGGCGAGGACTATCACCGCCGCCCGGGCCCTGCGCTTCGAGGCCCTCGCGCGCCGCTCGGTCAAGGAGGTGTTCCTGCGCCCGCAGTGGCACCACCTGTGGGACCTGCCCTAGGCGGGCCGTTCGTTGAGCATGGCCCAGAACACGCCGACGGTCTTCACCGCCTCGAAGAAATCCTCGAACTTGACCGGCTTGACCACGTAGGCGTTGACGCTGAGCTTGTAGCATTCGTTCAGGTCGGCGGGCTCCCGCGATGAGGTCAGCATCACGACGGGCACCGGCCTCAGGCTCTCGACGCGCTTCATCTCCCGGAGCACCTCGATCCCGTCGAGCTTGGGCAGCTTGATATCGAGCAGGACGACGATGGGGTTGCCGTTCGCGCGGCCGGCGTAGGCGCCCTCCTTCTTGAGGTAGTCGAGGGCCTCGGAGCCGTCCCGCGCCACGACGATCTCGTTGGCGATCTCGGCCACCCGCTTGAGCACCTCGACGGTCATCTCGACGTCGCCCGGGTCGTCCTCGACGAGGAGTATCTTCCCGAGGCCGCTCACGGCGCCGCCTCCTTTTTCGGCGCCGGCAGGGAGAAGTAGAACGAGGCGCCCTTGCCCACCTCTCCCTCGGCCCAGGTCCGGCCGCCGTGCTTGGCGACGATGCGGCGGACGTTCGCCAGGCCGATGCCGGTCCCCTCGAACTCCTCCATGCGGTGGAGGCGCTGGAACACGCCGAAGAGCTTGTCGGCGAAGCGCATGTCGAAGCCCACTCCGTTGTCGCGGACGCGGATCACCAGCTCGTTCGACGCGGCCTCGACGGGGCCGATCTCGATGATCGCCGGAGAGCGGTCGCGGCTGAACTTGAGCGCGTTGCCGATTAGGTTCGCGAAGACGAGCCTCATCATCCCCGCGTCGCACACCGCGTCGGGCAGCCCGGCGACCCGCCATTCCACCGCGCGCTCCCCGAGTCCTTCCTTGAGGTCCGCGATGACCTCGTCGACGAGCGCGCGCAGCGAGACGGTCTCCGGGCGCAGGTCGAGCCGCGCCGTCTTCGAGAACGCGAGCAGCTCGTCGATGAGGGCGCCCATCTTCTTGGCCGCGCGGCCGATCTTCTCCATCAGGTCGCGGCCGCGGTCGTCGAGCTTGCCGGCGGCGTTCTTGGCGAGCATCTGGATGAAGCCGTCGATGTGGCGCAGCGGGGCCCGCAGGTCGTGGGCCACGGAGTAGGAGAACGCCTCGAGCTCCTTCTGCGCGGCGTCGAGGCGGGCGGCCTCCTTGGCCTGCTCCTCGATCCGCTTGCGCTGGGTGATGTCGATGATCGAAGCCAGGACGAGGCCCTCCGACGACTCGATCGGATTGAGCCCGATCTCGACCGGGACCTCCGAGCCGTCCTTGCGCAGGGCGTGCAGGTCCCGGCCCGCGCCCATCGCGCGGACGCGGGGGGCCGCGTGGAAGCCGCCGCGCTGGCCGGGATGGGCCGCGCGGAACCGCTCGGGGACGAGCATATCGATCTTCCGGTCGAGCAGCTCCTCGCGCGCATAGCCGAACATCCTCTCGACCTGGGAGTTGACCAGGACGATCTTCCCGGCGCGGTCCACCATGATCATCGCGTTGGGGGCGGCCTCGACGGCCATGCGGAAGCGCGCCTCGGCTCTTTTCAGCCGCTCGAGCTCCTCGAGATGCCGGTGGTTCTCGGTCAGGTCGCGGAGCAGGAAGACGTGGACGTCCTCCTCCCCCGAGCGCGCCGACTCCCACTGGATCTCGAGGACCCGCGACCGGTAGGAATAGCGGCCTTCTCCGCGGCGCTCGCCGCGGCCCGCGCGCGACACCGGATGCTCGCCGTCGTCCAGCGGGAGCAGCCGGACGAGGTCGGCGCCCAGGATCTCGATGTGCGGGCGCCCGAGGATGTGGTCGAGCGCGGTGTTGCACCAGCGCACGCGGCCCGTTCGATCGGCCCACACGACCGCGTCCGGCATCAGCCCGAGGGCGATCTCCATGCGCCCCAGGCTGCGGCGCAGCTCGTCGACGAGCTCGTCGGAGCCGCTCATCGGGGGACCTCGGCGCGAAGCGTCGCGCCGAACATCCAGCGCCCCTCGACCTTTTCGGCGACGATCACGTGCTCGCACTCGAACTCGCGTCCCGCCTTGTCCACGGTCATCAGGCGCAGCGGGCGGCCGAGGAGGGTGGGCTGGCCGGTGGTGAGGAAGCGCGAGAACCCCAGGTGATGGGCGTCGCGCAGGGCCTTCGGTATGATGACGGTCAGCGGCTTGCCGTCGATCTCGTCCCGGCGCCAGCCGAAGGCGGCCTCGAAGGCCGCGTTCACGAAAACGACGCTCCCGCGCTCGTCGGCGAGGATCACGGGGATGGCCGTCTCCCGCTTCAGGTCTTCCAGCGTCATGCCCATATACTGGACAAATTCACGTGTCCGCGGGATGTACGGGATGCAAACATCCGGCGACGCGCAGCGCGCGCCGCCGGCCGGCTATCGCGGGGTCAGGCGGCCGCGCAGGCCATGATGCCGCGCGCCTCGCAGACGCCGTCGAGCAGGGCGTTGAGCGCGTCGCAGGCGTCCGACACGGCGGCCTTGAGCTCGGCGCCGAGCGCGGGATCGTTCTCCAGCTGCTCGACGAGGACCTGCTTCTCCGACGCGGAGTGCCACGCGTCCATGGTCTCGTGGACCGAGAAGAAGCCCAGGGCGTCCTTCGAGTCCAGTCCGTACTTCGACTTCAGGCCCTCGATCTTCGTCTTCGCGACGGCGGGCTGCTGCGCCTCGTAGGCGTACAGGGCGGCCAGGCCGGCCTGCCACGATCCGCGGGACAGGCGGTCGAAGGCCGCCACGCACTTCGCCGTGCCGGCGTGGGCCTCGGCGCCGAGGACCGAGGCGCGATCGGCGCCGACGGCCTGCGCGAAGCGCAGCCACAGCTCGGGATGGTTCTCCGCGCCGGCTTCCTCGTGCGTCAGGTTCTCGAGGAGCATCTGGCGCGTCTTCAAGTCGGGGGTGTTCGAGTGCACGGCGCTGACGTAGCGCGGGAAGCGGGCTTCCTGCTGGTAGTACTGCCGGGAGTAGTGCGCGAGGTCTTCCCGCGTCAGCGTGCCGGCGGTCCAGGCCTGGTAGAAGGGGTGCTTGAGGAGGGACTTCTGCTCGATGACGGCTTCGATGTCGGACCAAAGAGTGTTCATGGGAGCTCCGTTATGACCGGGGATTGCGCACGGCAATCCTACAACACTTTTGGCGCGCGAGTCATTTGGGGCGCGGATGAGAACCGGCCGCGGCGGACGACGCTACCTCGCGAAGGCGAAGCCCATCACGATCACGAACACGACGGAGTAGCCGACCTCGGAGTAGCCGAGCGCCTTGAAGTCGACGCGCGCGGGCGGGCGCCGGCCGCGCAGGACGGTCTTGGCGAGCGCGGCGGCGAAGGGGACGGCGGCGACGGCGGGAACGCCGCCGGAGGCCGCCCAGGCGGCGACGCCGGCCAAGGTCAGCCCGTGGTAGATCGTCGAGCGCCGGCGCATCGCGGCGATCGCGGGCGCGGCCGCGGGGTCGCCGGCGGCGCGGTGCTGAAGGGCGGCCATCTTGACGTAGAAGATGGGGCCGAGGTAGTAGGCCGAGCACAGCAGCCACAGCGCCCAGGCCCGGGCGTCCAAAGTGAAGGAGGTCGCGTAGTAGGCGGCGGGCGCGCCCAGGCACAGGCCGAAGACGCCGGCGGCCTCGTTGAAGGCGCTGAAGCGCTGCCCCGACCTGTTGGCGAGCAGGTTCTCGGCCAGGAGGAGCCCCGAGGGCACGGCGAAATACAGGAGCTTCCAGCAGCCCAGCACGACGATCAGCGGAACGAAGGCTCCCGCGGCCAGGGCGGCGTAAAACGCCAGCCAGCCCCAGGCCCGGCGGTCGCCGGGCTTGGCCAGCAGGGCCTGCAGCGGGGTGCGCGACAGGAACACCGCGAGCGAGCCCAAGACGAACAGCGCGGCGGCGGCCGGGGACACCGAGGGGGCGCCGATCAGCCCGACCGCGATCGGCGCGATCAGGATGGCCCAGGCTCCGTGCTCTTTCGGCATCATGACCGTATCTTAGCAACGTTCCGGCCTGGAGGCCGTAGTGTTGCGAAGTCCATAGGGATTGCGGAGGTTTCACATGGCGCGACTGATGACGACGGCCTTGGTTCTGATCCCCGCGGGCGCTTCCGCCCGCGACCGGTGGGCGGCCGGGGCCTGCGCGAGCGGCTGCGGCGTCTCGAGCACGGTTTTGATGGCGGCGACGGCGGCGCTGGGCGTCTGGGTCCTGCGCTCGGCCGAGAAGGACGGCGGCTGGGTCAAGCGCGCGGGCCAGGCCGTGGGCTGGACCTTGGCCGTCGTCGGCCTCGGCGGCTTCCTGTGCGGCGCCGCGAGCTACGGCCTGAAGAGGATGGATCAGGGCTGCCGGACGCCCGCCGGCGCCGCGAGCATGGCCTTGCCGCCCGGCCATCCGCCGCTGGTCCCCGGCGGGAGCTAAGGAGCCTCCATGGCCAAGAACGCCGAAGGCTACAAGAAGACGACCCGCATCGTGCACGGCGCGGCCAAGACCCCGCGCTGGGACTACGCCCACCACGTCGTGCCGCCGCTCACCGCGTCGACGACCTTCCGCCTGGAGTCCGTCAAGCGCGCCGCGCGCGGCTTCAACGATTTCGGCTCGTTCCACAAGGAGTCGGAGGCGCCGATCTACATCTACGACCGGCTCGAGGAGCCGACGCGCGGCCTCCTGGAGAGCCAGATCGCCTCCATGGAGGGCGCCGACGCCTGTCTGACCTTCGCCTCCGGCATGGCCGCCGTCTCGGCGGCGCTGGGCTGCCTGCTCCAGTCCGGCGACGAGGTCGTCGCGCACACCTTGCTGTACGGCTGCACGCATTCTCTCTTCACCAACTGGTACCCGAAGCTCGGCGTCAAGGTCCGCCGCGTCGACTTCACCGACGCCAAGGCCGTGGCCAGGGCCGTGAACTCCCGCACGCGCGCGCTGTACTTCGAGTCGCCGGTCAACCCGACCCTGGACCTGGTGGACCTGCGCGCCGTCTCCGACGCCGCCGCGAAGGCCAACAAGGGCCGCAAGCGGCGGATCTTCACGGTCATCGACAACACCTTCGCCACGCCCTTCGGGCAGCGCCCGATCGAGCACGGCATCGACGTCACGCTCCACTCGCTGACCAAGAACATCGGCGGCTTCGGCACCGAGGTCGGCGGCGCGGTGTGCTGCTCCAAGGAGGTGTTCCCGCTGCTGGCGAGCTACCGCAAGGACTTCGGCGGCATCCTCTCGCCGAAGGCCGCGTGGGCCATCCTCGTCTACGGCGTGCCCACCATCCCCCTGCGCATCAAGCGCCAGCAGTACAGCGCCCTGCACGTCGCCCGCTATCTCCAGAACCATCCCCTGGTCGCCAGCGTCCGCTACCCGGGCCTCGACTCCTTCCCGCAGCACGCGCTGGCTCTCCGGCAGATGCGCGACTTCGACGGGGGCTTCGCGCCGGGCAACATGATCTACTTCAAGCTCGACGAGAGGAAGATCGACGCGGTCAAGTTCGTCGATCACGTCGCGCAGAACGCCTACTGCGTGACCTTGGCCGTCAGCCTGGGCCACACCAAGACCTTGATCGAGATGCCCTCGGGGATGACGCAC
The DNA here is from genome assembly GCA_016182905.1 of Elusimicrobiota bacterium. Lineage (NCBI taxonomy): Bacteria > Pseudomonadati > Elusimicrobiota > Elusimicrobiota bacterium. The sequence goes on along the minus strand of JACPFR010000042.1, from coordinate 6,177 downwards.
TCCGCCTACGCCGGCCACGGCCCCATGAAGGAGAACCGCGGCGTGCGCCTCTCGATCGGCCTCGAGAGCCCCGTCGACATCATCAAGGACCTCGACGCCAGCCTGCGCGCCGTCGCCCGCCGGCGGCCCTAGCCGGTCCCGGGTTTCATCTCAAGATAAAACAACGGCTCGACTGAGTGTTTCCGGAAACAGTCGGGGTCAGAGAAAGACCTTCTCGGGGTCGATCCTGCGGCGCAAAGTGTCGAGCTCGAGGGCGGTCGGGTCGGCGTTGCGCGCGACCTTCGCGGCGACGGGGAAGGGGAAGCCGGTCTCGGCGGCGACCCGCGCGGCCGTCACCCCGGGGTTCAGCGCGATCAGCCGCATGCGCTTCGACGACGGCTCGAAGTCGAAGACGGCGAGGTCGGTCACCACGCGGTAGGGCCCGGTCCCCGGGGGCAGGCCCGCGCGCTCGCGGGCGCCGGGGCCGTCGAGGTAGCCCGGCGTCGTCAGGAAGTCGACCTTCGGCACGAAGCGCTTGCGCTCGTGCTTCATGATGATGATCGTGCGCCAGCACAGCGAGCCGACGTCGTTGGCCCCGCCCGACCCGGGCAGGCGCACCGTCGGGTCGTCGTAGGGGCCGATGACGGTCGTGTTCAGGTTGCCGTACGGGTCGATCTGCGCCCCGCCGAGGAAGCCGTCGCGCACGACGCCGCGCTGCGCGGCCTCCATGACGTCGCAGATGCCCATCGCCGCGACGCCGCGGCGGAAGGAGTTGTGCTCGCCGACGGCCAGCGGCAGCTTCTCGAGCGTGGAGCCGACGCCGCCGAACTCGAAGACGGGGATCAGCGCGGGCGAGTACAGGGCGCGGGCGAGCGCCGCGGCCAGCATCGGCACGCCGGTGCCGATGAAGACGGTCGTGCTTCCCTTCATCATGCGGGCCGCGGTGCAGGCCAGGCGCTCGGCGGGACCGGCCTTCTCAGCGCTCATTCTTCCTCACCTTCAGCGCGCGCAGGCGGGAGGCGCCCACGCGCTCGAGATAGGCGGCGTGGTCCTTCACGCCGTGGACGAACTCATCGAGATAGCGCCTCGTCGCCTCCTCGGACCGCGTCGCCTCGAGGTATTCCTTGATGTGCGGCTCGTCGCGGCGGTAGACGCCGCAGGTCTCGCCCGGGTGCGCGCCGAAGGGCGCCGGCACGACGGCGTCGACCAGGAAGTAGGGGATGACGGTGCGCTCGGGCTTCTCGCGGAACGCCTCGGTGTCGACGATCTCCTCGGCGCTCACGATGAGGCGCCTGCAGGCGCGCGACATCTCGACGGCGAAGCCGGAGATGCCGTCGATCTGGCAGTTGCCGAACTTGTCGGCGCGGTGGACGTGGATGACGGCGGCGTCGAGGACGAGCGCGGGCAGCAAGGTCAGCTCCATGCCGGTGAAGGGGTCCTGCATCGTCTTGGCCGGGCTGCGCGCGAGCGTGTCGGTGCCGAGCATCGTCCGCGCGGGCAGGAACGGCAGGCCCATCGCCGCCGCCTTCATGCGCCAGGTGATCGCGGCGTTGGACCACTCCGCGAGCTTGAGCGCCCCGCTCTCGACGGCCCGGCGCAGGATCGGGGAGAGGCCGTAGGCCTCGTAGCCGACGTAGGTGATGTCCATCTCGGCCACGAGCCCGGCGGCGATCAGGAAGTCCGCGTCCATCAGCCCCTGGCCCATCAATCTCAGGCCGCCGACGCGCCGGCGCACGATCTCGCGCACGACCGACAGCGGGCAGCGGACCGTGCCGTACAGCTCGAAGCCGACGTAGTCGCCGCTATGGATGAAGCGCTTGACGGCCTCGCGCTCGGTCATGAGCTTCGAGCGCAGCGAGAAATCCTTCTCGTCGCGCAGGAAGGCGCGGAAGCCGTCCGGGTCCGGCGGCTGGAACAGCGGCGGCGGCGCGAGCGGGCGGGACGGAGGGGGCAGGGGCGGCTGCGCGGGAAGAACGCCCGTCGTCTCCAGCGGGCGGAAATCGCTGCACGCCCGGGCGCTCAGCTCCGCGCCCGCGCGCGCGACGCCGTGCTTGACGCAGAAGCGCGCGGGGCGGCCGTCGGCGCTGGTCCGCGTCTCCAGCCATCCGCAGTCCGAGCAAACGGGGGTGCGGATCTTCGGCATGGGTCCCCTGGGGGGCTTAGGCGGCGACCTTTTCCCGGGGCGCCGGGACGGGCTTCACCACGAGGGAGACGCTCTTGCAGCAGCGCTCGCAGTAGTGTTCCGGAACGGTCTTTCCGTCGAGGAACAACATCGAGAGGATGGGCGAACGGCAGTCGGGACACTGTTTCATGCCGACAACTAAGCAACAAAACTGCCCGGAGCGGCCCCTTCAGCCGGGGCGGGTCTTGCCGCGGGCTTCGTATATCTTCAGGAACGCTTTGTCCTTCTCGCGACCGGCGCGCCGTTTCGCCTCGAGCACATCCTTTATATCCGCGCAGGGCACGCGCACACCCGCCACGCTGAAGACGTGTCGGCGCCGCTTCAGACTCGCGAAATCCGACCCTTTGATCTCAAGGACGATGTCGATGGGCATTTCGCCCGGCTTGAGCGCGGTGACGGTCCCGCGACTCTTGATGATGCGGCGGCACAACAGCGGATCCGGGATGCCGAGGGGCTCCCCGGCCACCGTGAGGTCGCAGCCGCCCCGAAGCAGGGCTTTCAGCGCGCGGGAGAGGTTGTCCGGGTCGGGGCGAAGGAGCAGATCGCAATCAAGCGTCGAGTAAACGGAGGACGGATCCTTGGCATAGTGGTTGACCGCCAGGACGCCGATCATGACGTAGTCCACGCGCGCTGCGTTCAAGCCGGCCAGGGCCTTGACCAGCGGGGGCTTGGGCTTCAACGGCGGATGGCCCGGATGTAGGCGAGGTACGAAGTCAGCGCCGTGTAGACGAAGGTCTTGTCCGCGCCCTCGCGGTTCCAGGGCTGGCGGCGGATCCTGCGGGCAAGGGCGGCCAGACTTCGCGAAGCTCGTCGTGCCATGTTCCTATTGTAATCCATAAGCCCGTCTTTCGCCAGGTGCGCTAAAATTCCCGCCTCGTAAATGTTAGATTACGCCGCGAGTCTGAGGAGGATGATGCGACCATGATGCTCTCCGGGTTTTTATGCCTCGCCGCATCTGTTTTCGCATCGTTCGCGCATAGCGCGGCAGGGGCAGCCCCCGCCCGCCCTGCGCAAATCCCCGCAGGATATTGGGAGAGCGTCGATCTCGTCGGCTCCATCGAGGAGTTCTCGCCGGGCAGGCGATCCTGGCCCAACGAGCTCTTTCTCAAAGACTTCGAGTGCGGAGCGGACGGACGCTGCTCGCTGGGGTGGACGTGCGAAGACGGCTGGACGACGCATGCAAACGGGAAGACGCGCGCCCCTTATACCGTGAAAGCCGTCGACGGCGAGTCGTTCTTTTTCCTGCCTTGGCTCAGCGGGGACGTCGTCGAGCGCGGGATGAGTCCTCATTTCTACGTTCTCAGAAAGACGGACAAGGCCGCCGCGCGGACTCCGAGGCCAGCCGCCGACCCTGCCCCGCAAGCCTCGCGGGGCGCGGCGGCGATAGAACCCTTCGACGACGTCCGCGGCAAGGATCTCAGCGGCGAGGATTTCTCCGGCCGGCCCGATCTCGTCTCTACGCTGACCTTCAACGAACGGACGGTCTGGCCTAAACCCGCGGCGATGGGAAAGAATGCCGACCCGAGACAGTTGATGTCCTCGGGCATGAACCCGGGCCTGGGCGTACGCAGGCTCCATGAGAAAGGCATCACCGGCGCAGGAGTCGGCGTCGCCATCATCGACCAGCCTCTCCTGGACGACCATCCCGAGTTCGCCGGGAAGATCGCCGCCTATCGCGATTTCGAATGCGGCAGCGACAGCAGCATGCACGGTCCCGCGGTCGTCAGCCTCTTAGTCGGCGCCAAATGCGGCACCGCGCCGGGCGCGAAGATCTATTATGCGGCGGTCCCGTCCTGGAAAGCGGACGCCGCTTACTATGCGCGGGCGTTGGACTGGATACTCGAGCAGAACGCCAGGCTCAGGGGACAAGAGAAGATCCGGGTCGTGTCGGTCTCAGCCGTGCCTTCCGGTCGCGGATCCACCTTCAAGGAGAACAACAAGGCCTGGGATGAGGCGTACGCGCGCGCGCGCAGGGCATCCTCGTGCTCGATGCGACCGAGGAGAAAGGGATCGTCGGCCCCTGCCATTATGACTCGCGTGATCCGGAGGACGTGTCCAAATGCGAGCCGGGCTTCCCCGGAAGAGTTGGACGTTTCTCCGGCCTTATTCTGGCTCCAGTGGCGCCGCGCACGGTCGCTGAGGAATACAAGAAGGGCGAGGCCTCGTATCAGTACGACGGACGCGCCGGCCTGAGCTGGGCGATTCCTTATACGGCGGGCGTGCTCGCGCTCGGTTGGCAGGCGCGCCCCGACCTGACCGCCGAGCGGATGCAAGAGCTTCTCTTCAGGTCAGCCCATGTCGCGAAACAGGGCGAGACGATAATCGATCCAGCGGGATTCATCGAGTTGGTCAAAGCAGCCCGGTGATTTCCCGCGGATCCCCGCGGAGAACTTGATTTCGCAAATAAAGTAGTAGGATGCGCGCATGAAGATCCGATTCGCCTTCTTAACCGCGCTTTTAGCCGCCTACTCCTTCCCTTCCGTCCGAGAGTGCTTCGCCCAGACCCGCTCGACGACGGACGGAGCCGACGGTTCGAAGGCCGCGAAGCGCGCCGAGTTCCAGCGCCGGGTCAGCGAGAATGTGCGGCGCCTGAAAGCGGAGAGACCTAACCGGTACGTGGAAAACGCCGATCTCGCAGTGGATCCGCAGGCGTATGTGGGCAAGCGCGTAGTCCTGATCGGCCTCGGCGGCTTCAGCCCCAAAATGAACGCGAAGTCCATGATGCGCCTCGCCGACCCTTCCGGGGGTATTCCAGGGATCACCGTTGATTTCGCTCGATTAAGCGAGCAGATGAAAAAAAATCTGCTCAAGATCGAGTTACCTCCGCATGCGTTGCTCGTCTCGGGCGTCTGGCGCGATGATGCCGAAGGCTACCGGCTTATTGCCGATGAGATCCGCGATTTAGGCGACACCTTGAACACTTCACTGGCGTACGTCTTGAATGAGTCCGATGCCTCTGCCGTCCGAGCGGGGCAAGCCGGACGCCTGCGGCAGGTGAGCGAGGAGCTCCAACGGCTGAAGACGGAGACTCCCCGCCGCTACGCGGAAAACGCCGACCTAAACGCGAAACCGCATGTTTACGCCGACAAGCGCGTCGTCGCCGTCGGTTTCGGCGGCTTTAGCGCCAACGAGAAAGGCGTGTTCACCGTGCGTCTCGCCGACTCATACGGCGGGTTCCCCGCGATCATCGCCGATTTTTCCGGCGTGAGCAAGGAGACGAAGAAGACCCTGCTCAAATCCAACTTCCCGCCGCATGTATTGCTCATTGCCGGCGCCTGGCGTAAGACAGCCGAAGGTTGGAGGCTTTTCGCCGATGAGGCGCGCGATTTCGGAGAGGCGAACTGCGGACCCGCTCTTCTGGACTGTTTAAAGTCGCCCGAGTAGGTCGGTTCGCCTATTTAGCTTCTTGAGCGGGCGAATTGACCCTGGCGACGATGTGATAGCCGGTGAACCAGCCGCGCAGGTCGCCGAACAGGGGAAGGCTCCCTGATTTCCTCGCAGTCGCGAGCGCCTCGGCGCTGCGGAAATTGACGAACACGTCGGTCCTTCCCGTCGGAACTTCCACTATCGTCGCGACACGCGTGATGGGCGATAGTTCGACGGAATCGACACCGGGGATCTTAGAGAAACGCTCTCTGTAGCCCTCATCAAGCGCCGCGCGCTCGCGCGCGACTACTTCCGGCGAGACGCGGGCGATGATGTGATAGCCGGTGAACCAGCCGCGCAGGTCGCCGAACAGGGGGAGGCTGCCTGATTTTCTCGCAGTCGCGAGCGCCTCGGCGCTGTGAAAATCCACTGTTACGTCGGTCCTTCCCGTCGGAACCTCCACGAGCGTTGCCACGCGCGTGATGGGCGCAAGACCGACGGAATCGACCCCGGGAATCCGAGAAAATCGATCGGCATAGTCCCGATTCAGTTGAGTGGGCGCGGCGGCGGGTTTCAATTTCCACGAGACGGGAATTTTCATCTGCGAGGAATCAGCGCCTGCGACAGCGCTCCTTAAAGCGTCTTCCGGG
>JACPFR010000041.1 GCA_016182905.1 Elusimicrobiota bacterium | reverse complement strand
CAAAAAAGGGGACTCAAAGTCGGCAAAACCAAACGCGGGAAGGGATCGAAGCTTATGGTTCTGGTTGATGGCCAGGGTACTCCGCTCGGAGTTCACTTGGACTCGGCATCCCCGGCGGAGGTCAAGCTCGCGGAAGTCACCCTCCAGACCGTCAGGGTCAGCGGTCTCGGTCCAGGTCGTCCCCGTACTCGTCCCGAGCGCGTGATCGCCGACAAGGCCTACGACAGCGATCCGCTGCGGGAACGTTTGGCGCAGCGGGGCATCGAGTTGATCGTGCCGCATCGGAGAAACCGCAAGAAGGCGCCGACGCAGGACGGCCGACCGCTTCGACGCTACGCGCGACGCTGGATCGTGGAGCGCACCAACGCCTGGCTCCAAAACTTCCGGCGCCGTGGAGCGCACCAACGCCTGGCTCCAAAACTTCCGGCGCCTCGTAGTGCGTTACGAGCGCTCCGCCTTGATCTTCCTCGGCTTGGTTCATATGGCCTGCGCGCTCATCGCCCTCAAGAGGGTTGTTGGATGACTTCTAGGAGAAGGAAACCTCGTGCGCGATCAGGCGCCCCTCGCGGTAGACGAACTTCCCCGAGAAGAACCGCTCCTGCTCGAGCCACGGCAGGAAGATGCGGTCCCCCTCCCACAGCGGCAAGGCCGCCAGGCGCTCGCCCGACACCCACTCGAGGTCTCCCTCGGCGCACTCGCCGAGCTCGCCCTCGAAGCGCGTCGCGGTATACACGAACACCAGCCAGTCCTCCCCAGGCTTGAACGCCGGGAAGCTCAGCACGCCGCGCAGCTTCGCATCGAGCAAGGTCAGCCCCGACTCCTCGCGGATCTCGCGCACCACGCATTCGTCGGGAGACTCTCCGGAATCGAGCTTACCGCCGAGGCCGTTCCATTTGCCCTTATGGATATCGCCGGGTTTTTTATTGCGATGCATCATCAAGGTCCGCTCGCCCGAGCGCACATAACAAAGTGTCGCGACGATGGTTTTCACTTCGAGAGCCCCTTCATGACGGAAAACAACATGTCGAAATCGTCGTCGTTCAAATGAAGCCGAAAAAGCATCTGCCGTATCCGCTGCATCCGTTCCTCGGATGATCGCGGCGAAGCCGCGAGCTTGGGGTGGATGAACTCCCACATGGCCGTCATTCTCTCCAACGAAGCCGTTGCGGCCCGTTCATCGGATACCCCATCCGTTGCCGTTCGATCCGTCAAAGAAAAAAGCGCCACCGCGACCGCCTGCCCCAGGTTGAGGCTGACGCCGTTGCGGCACGGGATCCTCGCGAGATACGGACACAACGCCGTTTCCGCCCGCGTAAGGCCCGCTGATTCGCGCCCGAACACGAGCGCCGTGCGGCCCTTCAGGTCCACGGACGGAGGAACGGCGGGAAGCGTGAACTCGTCCTGGCGCAGCGACGTCGGCCGGCGGGAAAACGCGATCGCCGCGGCGCACCCGCGCAGGGCCCCGGCGAGGTCCTTCTCGAACCGGGCGCCGTCGAGTATCTCCGGCGCGCTCACCCCGGTCACCCGCGCCTCGGCGGGCAGGGCCTTCCACGAAGAGCCCGCCACGACCAGCTCCGTCGCTCCGAACGCCCGCATCGCCCGGGCGACGAAGCCCACGTTCAGCGGATTTTCCGGATCGACCAGCACGACGCGAAAGTCCATGGAGACGATGATATCATCTCAACAACCGGAGCGCGCCGATCACGCACGCTCTCAGAGCGAGAGCATGTCCCGCAACCTCTCCAACTCGAACGGCTTGCGCAAGACAAGATGAAAACCAGCCCGCCCGGCGGCGAAAGCCGAGTCAGAATTCCCAGTCATCAGAAAAAGGCGGGTTTCAGGAAGCGCCTTTCTCAGCCAACAGCACGCCGTGATCCCATCGCACTGCGGCATGTTTATGTCCGACAGGATCAAGTCGGGCTTAACGGCGCCCGCGAGGCGGATCAGCTCGGTCCCGTCGGAGACCGACTCGACGGTGTGTCCCAACGCCTCCAGCGCCCGGGTGACGAAGCGGAGGATCGAGGGATCGTCATCGGCCACCAGGATTCTCATCTTACCATTATAACAGGTTTTAAAGACCTGTCAACTGGCTTTACAGTATCTTCTTATGAAGGCCGAAGAGTCCTTCAATATCAGGGACAATGAAGAAGGCCTACCGCGACATCGGCGTCAGAATCAAATCTTTACGGCAAGCGTTGAAGTTGACCCAAGCCGAAGTGGCGGAGAAAGCCGGCATCGACGCGTCCTTCTACGGACAACTCGAGCGCGGAACCGGCATTCCCAGCCTCCGGACCCTGTTTTCCGTCGCAGCCGTGCTCCGCGTCGAGCCCGCCGAACTTTTACCCAGAACCAAGGAACGTCCCGGCAAAGATCTCCTCATCGCCGAAGCGCTGGACACCATGGTCTCGAAACTCAAGCCGGGCAAGCGCCGTTTTTTGATGAGCGTCGTCCGCGACCTGGCCGACGAACTCGAAGGCTGAGCCTGACGACGCGAGGGCGCCTTCCCACCGCAGAGAAGGCGCCCCCTGCGCCGCGAAACTAGTCGTCGTCGCCGTCGCGGGGTCCGCCGCCCATCTTGCCCGGCCCCATCTTTCCCGGCCCCATCTTGCCCGGCCCCATCCTGCCGCCGCCCATCTTGCCGCCGTGCTTGCCCATGCGTCCCTTCATCGCGACGAGCATCTTCGCCCGCTGCGTCGGCGTCAGGATCGAGGTCAACGCGGCCTCGAACTTGTCCTCCTCGGCGCGCATGGACTTGCGCGCGGCCGCGATCTTGTCGAGGGTCGCAGAAAGGTCCTTCTCCGGGGCCTTGTCCTCGATCTGATCCGAGAGCTTGCGCATCGCCGCCTGGATGTCCGCGTGGATCGCGGCGTCGGCGTCGCGGCGGGCCCGCTTGGCGGCCTTGAGCTTGGCCTCCTGCTCGTCGGTGACGTCGAACTTCTCCTTCATGCGCTCCTTGAAGGATTCCTTCCCGCCCTGCGGCCCGGGCCTGCCTTCAGGCCCGTCCTGCGCGCGCAAAGCCGCCGGCAGCAGGAGAGCCCCGGCCAACGCCATCGACATGATCCGCTTCATCTGAACTACCCCCCGGGCCCGAAAGGCCCTCGATCGATTAGACGAGGGCGGAACCTTGAAAGTGTCGCGGCCCTAGGCGGCGACGGCTTCGCGCGCGGGGGCGGGTACCGGGAAGTTCAGCCGGCTCCAGCAGTCGGCGCTCTCGGCGCCCACGATCTCCGCGGCGTGGGCCATGTCGGCCTCGCGCTTGGCCAGGCTCTTCTGCACGACGGCCTTGAGGTCGTCGATGTCGTACAGGTACACGCCCTCGGCCTTCGCGACCTCGGGGGCCACGTTGCGCGGCATCGCGATGTCGATGATGAACAGCGACCGGCCGCCGCGGCGGCGCGACAGGGCCTGCGCGGCCTCCCCGTCGAGCAGATAGCGGTCGGAGCCCGTCGAGAACACCGCGATGTCCGCCTGGTCCAGCCGTTCGAATCCTTCCGCGAGAGTGACGGGCTCGCCGCCGAGTTCGGCGGCGAGGGCCTGGCCTTTATCCAGGCTGCGGTTGCTGATGAACAGCTTGCCCGCGCCTTTCGATCGCAGGTGCCGCACCGAGGAGGCGGCCATGGTCCCCGCGCCGAAGACCACCACCACGCGCTCCTTGAGATCGGAAAAAATGCTGCGCGCCATCATCGCCGCCGCGCCGCCGATCGACGCGATGCCGCCGACGATGCGCGTCTCGTTGCGGACCTTCTTGCCCACCATCAGCGCGCGCTGGAAGGACAGGTGGCCGAAGCGGTTGGCCGTCTTCTCGGCGCAGGCGCCCTGGTAGGCGGACTTGCACTGGCCCAGGATCTCGGTCTCGCCCATGATCCAGGAGTCCAGGCCCGCGGCGACGCGGAACAGGTGGCCGACGGCCTCGGCGCCGCGGCGGGTGAACAGCATCTCGCCGATGTCGCGGCCGGCGCGGAGGTTGAGCCACGCCGCCACGGCCTGCTCGCCGTCCTTATCCGGCTGGAAATAGATCTCGAAGCGGCTGCAGGTGGACAGGACGACGACGCCCTTCTGTCCGGTGGCCTCGCTGATGACGGCGTTGATGCGCCCGGCTTCCTCAGGCTTCGGGGAGATCGCCTCGCGGATTTCGACGGGAGCCGTCGAGTGGTTCAGTCCGACCACCATCCATTCGTTCATCATCGTGAACGATGACATGGCAACAACTTTGCCATCCGATCGCCGCGATATGACGACTATATGCCGTCTATGGGCCGGAATGGCGCAAAAACGCGATATAAGTGAGCGATTGCGCGCAAACCCGCCTCAGCGGCGGTGGCACTCGGTGCAGACGTCCTGCCGGACGCTGCCCCCGGAAACGGGGCTGACGGCGTGGGTGGAGTGGCAGGAGACGCAGGCGACCATCCCGTCCTCCAGGATGATCCGGGGGTTCGATTCCGGGTCGTTGAAGGAGCCGGGATTGCCCGTCACCGCGGCCCGGTAGTCGATGCCGACCGGGTGGTTCGCGCCGAGATCCGCGCCGCCGCCGGAGACCGAGTGGGCGGTGATCGTCGGGGCGATGGTGCCGTCGTGGCAGGACATGCACAGGCTCGTCTTGACTCCGCCGGCCGCCGCCGAATCCTTCACGAATCGGCCGGCGTCGCTCGTCCCCGCCTTCTGCCACAGCGGGCGCGCGGCCTTCGCGGAGTGCGAGATATGGCAGGCGCCGCAGGAGAACGACGCGTGGCCGCCGCTGAGCGGGACGCGGTGCTCTCCGACGGAGTCGCGCAGGTCGCCGAGGTCGGCGGGCGGGGACACCCGCGGCGCGCGCAGCGCGAGCGCGGCGGCGACGACGGCCAGAAAGAGGACGGAACGAAAGATCAGCTGCCGGGGCCAGGGGTTCATAGGGGTGGGCCTCCGCTGTCAGTGTAGACCCGGCCCTCGTCTTTGTCAATTCCATTTGAGGTTGGCGAAGACGCGCTGGCCGGTCCGTTGCAAGAGAAGCGGTGAGAACTCCTATGCGGCGACTGCGTCCAAGCCGACTGCTCCGGCGTTTGACCGTCGCATGGCGCGGCGCCTCGCTGGCCCGGCAGACGTTCATCGCCTTCTACTCGTTCACCGTGGCCGTCACGGCGATCACGTTCCTGCTGTACGTGCAGGACACGCGCAACAGCGTCCACGAGATCGAGCGCGCGACGATGCGGAGCATGTTCCCCGTCATCTCGCGGGTCATCATGGACTCGATGATCCGCGGCAACCATGAGCCCATCCGGCAGCTCTTCTCGGTCCACAACGGACACGGGCAGGAGGAACGCATGTACCTCCTCGACACGGAGAAGAACGCCGTCGTCATCGAGGACCTGGGGAAGATCCCCCACCCGCGGCACATGGCCACTCCTCCCGTCGACGCCGGCAAGAACATCATCATGGATTTTCCCATCCAGAACCAGAGAGCCTGCGTGCGCTGCCACGGGCCCGACGCGGGGCACCTCGGCTTCGTCCGCCTCGTCTCGCCGAAGCGCGACCATCAGGCCGTCGCCGAGGCCAACCTCAAGGGCCGCCTCATCATCCTCTTCTCCTCCTTCCTCGTCGTCGGCCTGTGGACCTTCATGGTCGTGCGCCGCGTCATCGACGAGCCGATGGGGCGCATCGTCGAGGCCATGAACCGGGTCGCGCGCGGGAAGCTCGACACGCGCGTCGACGACCTGCCCTCGGGAGAGCTGCGCTCCATCGCCCGCGGCTTCAACAACATGGTGCGCCTGCTCGAGAAGGACCGCCGGGAGATCGTGAACCTCCACCGCAGCCAGGTCGGCCACATGGAGCGCCTCGCCGCGCTCGGCGAGCTGTCGGCGCACCTCGCCCACGAGGTCCGCAACCCGCTGACGGGCATCAGCTCCGCCATCCAAGTCATGCAAAGCGAGATCCCCGACGGCAGCCCGCGGCGCGAGGTGCTGAGCAAGGTCCTCGGCCAGCTCAACCGCATGGAGCAGACCATGGGCAACTTCCTGCGCTTCGCGCGCATGCCCGAGGCGGTCGTGCGCCCCTTCGACCTGCGCGAGCCGCTCGAGCGCATGCTCGACCTCATCGAGGTCCGCCTGCGCACCCAGAAGATCGGGATCGATCGCGACATCGCGCGCGACCTCCCCCGCCTCAAGGGCGACCCCGGCCAGATCGAGCAGGTCTTCCTGAACCTCTTCATCAACGCCGCCCACGCGATGGATCGCGGCGGGACGCTCGGCGTCCGCGCGCGCGCCGAGCAGGACGGCTCCTTGCTCGTCGAGGTCTCCGACACGGGCAAGGGCATCTCGAGCGCCGACCTCGAGCACGTCTTCCGCCCGTTCTTCACCACCCGGGAGAACGGCAGCGGGCTCGGCCTGCCGCTGTCGCGGCAGATCGTCATGGCGCACAACGGGGACATCTGGATCGAAAGCGAGCCGGGCCGGGGCACGAGCGTGTTCGTGCGCCTGCCCGCGGCGAAGGCGGAGGGCTGACATGTCGGCGAAGATCCTTATCGTGGACGACGAAGAGCTGATCCGGTGGTCCCTGTCGCAGGACCTGACCAACTCCGGCTACAAGACCGTCGTCGCCGCCGACCTGGCCGAGGCCGAGGCCGCGCTCGAGGCCGAGAACCCGGACGTCGTCCTCTCCGACCTGCGCCTCGGCCGGGAGAGCGGGCTCGACGTGCTCAAGTCCGCGCGCCGCGGCAACCCCGAGCTCCCGGTCATCATCATGACCGCCTTCGCCGACCTGGCCAGCGCCGTCGAGGCCCTGCGCGAGGGCGCCGCCGACTACATCTCCAAGCCCCTCCAGCTCGCGGGCCTGAAGATCACGCTCAAGCGCGTGCTCGAGACCGCCCAGCTCAAGCGCCGCCTCGACCGCGCGCACCAGAAGGGCCTCGACAAGTACAACTTCGCCTCGATCGTCGCCGAGAGCCCCTCCATGAAGGACGCGCTCGCCGTGGCCAGGAAGATCTCGGCGAGCCCCTTCGGCACCGTCCTCATCCTGGGCGAGAGCGGCTGCGGCAAGGACCGCCTGGCCCGCGCCATCCACTACGGCAGCCCCCGCGCCTTCGAGCCGTTCATGGAGATCTCCTGCACGGCCATCCCCGACAACCTGCTGGAAAGCGAGCTGTTCGGCTACGAAAAGGGCTCCTTCACCGGCGCCGTCGGCCAGAAGAAGGGCCTCTTCGAGATCGCCAACGGCGGCACGATCTTCCTCAATGAGATCGGCCACATGCCGATGGCCCTCCAAGGCAAGATCCTGCGCGCGCTCGAGGACAAGACCTTCAAGCGCGTCGGCGGGCGCGACGACATCACCGTGGACGTGCGCGTCATCGCCGCCACCAACGAGGACCTGCCGCGCGCGGTGTCCGAGGGGCGCTTCCGCCAGGACCTCTACTACCGCATCAACGTGCTGACGATCTCCCTGCTTCCGCTGCGCCAGCGCAAGGAGGACATCCTGCCGCTGATGGACCGCCTGCTCGGCAAGCTCAGCGCGGAGATGCTCAAGCCCAAGCCCGTCCTGTCCCCCGAGACCCTCGAGCAGTTCCAAGCTTATAAGTGGCCCGGCAACGTCCGGGAGCTTCGCAACGTTCTGGAGAGAATGATGATCCTCGACGAGCTGGAGTTCCATCCCGTCGCCGCCGCGCAGCCCGCGCACATCGCGCGCGCGCAGGCCGCGGCGGAGGCGCCCACGCCCGCGAAGGCGGACGACGCCGCCGTGACCTTGCCCCCGAACGGCATCCGCCTGGAGGACGTGGAGAAGGATCTCGTCGTCCAGGCCCTCAAGCGCAGCGGCGGCAACCAGCAGAAGGCCGCGCAGTCCTTGGGCCTGTCGCGGGACGCCCTGCGCCGGCGCATGGAAAAATTCGGTCTTAAGGAAGCCATCGGCGCTTTGCTGATGCTCGCCTTCCTCGCGGGCGCCGCCTCCGCCGAGGGCTGGTTCGGCAAGAGCGCCCCGAAGGACAAATTCCGCTCGGCCAACGAGGAGAAGGCCAAGCCGATGATGGAGAAGGCGGGCGCGCATTCGCCGGTAAAGTCCGGCGAATGCTCCAAATGCCACGCCGACCCGAAGGATCCGGCCAAGCTGACGATGGAGCAGAAGCCCCTGTGCCTGTCCTGCCACGCGGGGAAGGCGGCCGATATGAACAAGGCGACCGTCCACTCCGCGTTCAAGGATATGGACTGCAGCACCTGCCATCAGCCTCACGCGTCGGACAACGCACCCCTGCTCAACTCCCCGGTCAACGAGCTGTGCGCGACCTGCCACGACCCGAAGGACGCCGCGATATCGAAAGCGCATTTCGGCGTCAGCGCCTTCGAGGGGAAGTGCACGGACTGCCACGAGCCGCACGCCTCGAAAAGCCCCAAGCTCATCGTCGAGGCGAAAGAACACATCCCCTTCGGCTCGCGCTCCTGCGAGATGTGCCACGCCAAGACCGGGGCCGACGGGAAGACCGCCCTCAAGAAGCTGCCGGAGGAGTCGTGCTTCGTCTGCCACTCCAACTTCCGCAAGCTGGGCGCGAGCGTGGTCGTCCATCAGCCCTTCTCCTCCGGAGACTGCACGACCTGCCACAATCCGCACGTGAGCAAGCGCGCGTCCCTGGTCCGCAAACCCCTCGGCGACGTCTGCTTCGGCTGCCACGACGCGGACGCTCTCAAGGACTCCCATCCCGTCTCTCGCCATCCGACCGCGAAGGAAGGCAAGGCCGACCCGCGCCGCGAAGGCAAGCCTTTCGACTGCGCGTCCTGCCACGAACCGCACGCCGGCAAGAACCCGAAGCTGATGCGCGGCGATATCTTCACCCTGTGCGCGGAGTGCCATAAAAAATGAAAACCATCACTTTGACCCTTGCCGTCATCCTGGCGGTTTGCGCCGCCAAAGCCGCCGACGCCCGGTCCTCGGCCGCGGAGTCGCCGGCCGTTTCGACCAGCACGAGGGAACTCGTCTGGCCCCCGCCGCCGGACAAGCCGCGTATACGCTACGTGCGCACGATCAAGAGCGCCGACGATATAGCCCCCAAGGTCGAGAAGAAAAAAGAGGGCTTCTTCGCCAGGCTCATCGCCATGTTCTCGGGCGGCAAGATCACCCCCGATATCTTCAACAATCCCTACGGCGTCTGGAGCCATGAAGGCAGGATATACGCCACCGACACCGGCGCCCAGCATCTGACGGTCGTCGACCCGAAGGCAGGGACCTTCCGCTACATGGGCGACCGCGGCGAGGACAGCTTGAAGTCCCCGGTCAGCGTCGCGGTCGACGACGCGGGCATCGCCTACGTCTCGGACACGAGCGAGGGAACGGTCAAGGCCTACTCTCCCGACGGGAAGTTCCTGTGGAAGTCGGAGGGAGCGGGGGGCGGGGCGGGCAGGCTCAACCGGCCCGCCGGGATCGCGCTGACCCCGTCCGGCGAGCTGCTGGTCGCCGACAGCAGCAACCGCCGCATCGTGCTGCTAGGCAAGGACGGGAATTTCATCCGGGAGATGTGCGTACACGCCAAAAAAGAGTATTACGCTCTGCCCAACCCCAACAACGTCTGGGCGTTCGCGAACGGCGACTTCATGGTCAGCGACCCCCTGGCCGCCCGAGTCCACATCTTTTCCTCGACCGGAGCGGCCATCGGGGGCTTCGGCGAGTCCGGAGACGCTCCGGGCTACATGTCCCGGCCGCGCGGCATCGCCGCGGACTCCGACGGCAACATCCACGTGGTCGACGCCCTTTTCTCCAGGGTCCAGGTCTTCGACCGCGCGGGCCAGCTCCTGGTCTGGTACGGCAGCCCCGGCGACGTCGCCGGCCAGCTCAACCTGCCGGCGGGGATTTTCATCGACAAGGACGGCATGATCTACGTCGCCGACACCAAGAACAAGCGCGTCGGGGTCTATCAATACATCACGTACCCGGAAGAAAAGGCGTCCGGAGCGCCGGCGGAGCAAAAATAGCATCCTGCGCGCATTCGCGCACCCCCGGCCGCAATCCCGCGCTCGGGAGTCACAAAATAGAGATTTAAACGTCCCTCCGAGGAGAAATCGGCGGCAGCTTCGTTGCCACCGAAGATGTCGGCGAGTAGTCGCCGTCGCAAAATCTCAGGAGGAACACAATGAAAGCCCTACTCAAACTGACGGGACTGCTCGTCGCGAGTCTCGTCCTCGTTGGAAAGGTACATGCGTCGGCCGCGACCGGCATGAACGTGATCGCGGACTCGAAGCATGACTTCACGCTCACCTATACAGGCGGCGGAGCCGGAGCCATCAACCAGTGCTCGACCTGTCATGAGATGCACAAACCCGTCAAGATGAAGCCCCTCTGGGCCCGTCAGAACCCCGACAAGAACCTTACTTGGAAGGTCAAGAGCGGCATCCTGCCCGTGGAGTACACCAACACCGCGTTCGATGCCGACCCCATCGTGGCCTCGACGGCGGCCGGTTCGCTGATCCCGGCTTGGGCCTTCGTGGACAGCCGTTCCGGCCTGTGCTTGTCCTGTCACGACGGCACGCAGACCGTCAGCGACGGCGGGATGATCACGGGGCGCGCCAACCTGACGATCGCCCCCGGCGACCTGTCTCAGAACCACCGCATCGGCAACGAGCGGACGCCGGTCAGCAAGTACGGCACGGTGACCGACGTTTCCATGAAAGCCGGCGACGCGGTCAGCATCACCAACGTCAGCGGCATCGTCAAGACGCGCTACTTCGTCGGCTGCACGACCTGCCACAGCATGCACAGCAGCCCCATGGAGAACCGCAAGCTGCTCGTCAATTCGCGCGACGGCCACCACGGTCCGGTCTGCTTGGACTGCCACGGCGGCAAATAAATCCTCACCAAGACCCCTGGCGATTCGCCGAAGGCGAATCGGGCGGGGGTCTTTTTTGGACTTCGGTTTCCGCTTTGCGGTGTTCGGCCTAGGTTGAATATGATCGACACGACGACGACTGAATCCGTGCTGATGGCCCGCCTCCAGAACCTCCGCTGGAAGGCGGGCCTTCGCTGCCCCCGCTGCGGCCACCGCGACTGCTCGGTCCACGCCCGCGGCAAGGACGGCCGCCGCAAGCTGCGCTGCTCCGGCTGCGGACGGACCTTCAACGACCTTACGGGCACGCCGCTGGCCCGGACCCATCTTCCGCTGACCCTATGGGCCAAAGCCGCCCGCCTGATGGTCTCCGGGCACCAGACCTGCTCGACCTTGTCGGTCAAGCTCGAGGTCAAGCTCGCCACGGCCTGGCGCGTGCGCAAAATCCTCACCGAAGCGCTGAAGGACGCCGACCTCCGCCGGACTCTCGTCACCGAGGACATGCCATGAACCGCGCCATCGCTACCGCCTTCCTGCTGCTGATCCTCACCGCCGCGGCTCCGCCGGCCGAGACGCCCCCGCTGCAATGGCCGCCCGCCCCGCAGGCCGCGCGACTGCGCTTCGCCGGGGAGATCGCCGGCCCGCGCGTGGCCGGAACGGGCAAGATCGGACGCTTCCTCCGCGTCCTGATCGGACTCGACAAGGCCGGAGAGGTCGCCGCCGACCGTCTCGTCAAGCCCACGGGCCTCTTCGTCAGCAGCGGGACCGTCTTCGTCGCCGACCCCGGCATGCGCGGCGTCCTGCGCTACGAGGAAGCGAGCGGCCGGGGCGAGTGGTGGCCGCGCGGCGTCGACGCGAAGCTCCCCAGCCCCGTGAGCGTAGCCGGCACGCCGGACGGGCGCCTGTTGGTCCTGGATTCCCAACTCGGGAAGGTGCTCATCCTCGACGGCGAGGGGAAAGTCAAAGGCGAGCTCGAGGGCGACCCTGAAGGCATGGGCCGTCCCGCCGCGTTGACCGTATCGGCGAACAGGATCTATGTGAGCGACGCCAAGAAACACCGCGTCTCGGTCTACGGCATCGACGGAACCTTCCTGCAGGCCTTCGGCCGCCGCGGGAGCAAGCCGGGAGAATTCAACTTCCCCACCTACATGTCGTTCGACGAGACGACCGACCGGCTCTGGGTCACCGATTCGGGCAACTTCCGCCTGCAGTGGTTCACCCCGGATGGTCGGTTCGGGGGCTTCATCGGCGAGAACGGGAACCGCCCCGGCTACCTGGCACGCCCCCGCGGCGCGGCCGTCGACTCAGATGGGCATGTCTTCGTCGTCGACGCGGCCTTCGAGGCCTTCCAGGTGTTCGACGACAAAAAGAACTTTCTCCTGTTCGTCGGCCGCGCCGGCGCGGGGCCGGGCCAGTTCAGCATGCCGGGAGGCGTCTTCATCGACGGCCGGGACCGGGTCTACGTGGCGGACACCCAGAACGCCCGCGTCCAGGTCTTCCAGTACGTCAAAGAGGTCAAGCCATGAACAACATCCTGCTCTCCGCGTTCATCCTCCTGGCAGGGGCTCTCCCCGCGCAAGCCCTCTCCGTGATCGACTCCAAGCACGACCTGGCCGCGACCAGCGCCACCTCCGGACCGAAGGCGGTCAAT
Source organism: Elusimicrobiota bacterium (assembly GCA_016182905.1). Classification (NCBI taxonomy): domain Bacteria; kingdom Pseudomonadati; phylum Elusimicrobiota; species Elusimicrobiota bacterium. Next base: position 57,373 of record JACPFR010000041.1, on the reverse strand, counting down.
GAGCTGCTGACCTGCCTATTCTGCCACACCATGCATAAGCCCGCGCAGATGACCGCCCTGTGGAACCGCGTCGGCGCCCCGGTCGACTTCACCTTCTATTCTTCCAACTACCTGAACAACTACCTTGGCATGAAGACGCCGACGATGAGCGACCTCAACGCGTCGAAAACGAAGCTCTGCCTGTCCTGCCACGACGGCGTGACGGCTTTGGGCGCGGTGTTCAGCGCGGCACCCAACTCGCTGGAGATGACCGGCGGACTCGGATCGTCGAAGGTCATCGGCACCAATCTCGCCAACGACCACCCGGTGCTCTACGACGTCAAGCCCGGCGCCGGCCCCCCCGCGCAGCCCGGCACCGACCCTGAGATCCAGCTGCCCCCGGCCGGGGACCCGGTGAAGGTCTACGGGGAGACGAACCGCGTCGAATGCACCTCCTGTCACGACGCCCACGACAACACCTACGGCAGCTTCCTCGTGAAGTCCAACGCCAACGCGGCGCTGTGCACCTCCTGCCACGTCAAGACGGACTACACCGCCAGCGCCCACGCGCTCTCGAACGCGGTCTACACGCCGGCGGGCGCGGCGCCGACGACGGTCGGAGAATACTCCTGCCGGAACTGCCACAAGGTCCACGGGGCCTCGTCCGCGCAGGCCTACGTCCTTCGCGACGCGGAGGAGAACACCTGCTTCACGTGCCACGGCGCCCCCGCCCTGCTCGGCGCGAAGAACATAAAGAACCTCTACGCGAAAGCCTCGAAGCATCCGGCGGAGACCGTCTCCGGAGTCCACAAGAACCCCGAACTCGACGCCTCGAACCTGGGACCGGGCAAGCGCCACGCCGAATGCTGGGACTGCCACAATCCCCACCGCGCCAGGACCGGCACCCATGCCACGCCCGGCAACGGGATCGGGGAGGCCCTCCTCGGAGCCTGGGGCGTCGAGCCCGCTTACGGCGCGGGCTCCTGGCTCGCCGCCGCCTCCTACGTTCGCCAAGTCTTCAACGACACGGTGAATTATAAGGAGTATCAGCTCTGCTTCAAGTGCCACACCTACTACGCGTTCGGCAACACCCCCCCGGCGAACTCGAGCGACCAGTCCATCGAGTTCAATCCGAACAACCGCTCCGCCCACCCCGTGCGCAACCCGGCAAACGAGCAGACCGGGGCGGTCTCGCCCAGGGCCCTGACGGCGGAGCAGCTGTCGTCGCCGTGGAACGCGGGCGGCGGCCCCGGCAATCAGACCATGACCTGCTCCGACTGCCATGCGTCCGACAACCCCAGCGACCCCAAGGGGCCTCACGGCTCCGCCGCGAACAAGCTTCTCGCAGGGCCGCGCCGCTACTGGCCCAAGAACGCGTCCGGCGGCTTGTGGAGCCTCGATGACGTCAAGAGCAACCGGAACTCGTGGTCCACGAACTTGTTCTGCGTGAACTGCCACCCGATGCTGTCGGGAAGCAACTTCGTCAACAACGTTCACGAGAAGAGCGATCACCGCAGGACCGGCGTCTACTGCGTCACCTGCCACACCGTCGTCCCGCACGGGTCCCAGCGCTCGCGCTTGATCGGCTACGCCTCCGATCCGAAGCCGTACAACTACGGCGGCACCGGCACCTATGAAAAACTCGTCATCACGGGTTTCCGGAAGGCCTCGAGCCGGACCGGCTACGACGAACCCAATTGCAGCATGCAAGGCACGACGGGCTGCCATGGCTCGGGGTCGGGGACCTACGAACCATAAGAGCTTATGCCGCGGTCGCACCGGAGCCGGGCAGCCGCTTTGGTCCTTCTGCTGAATCTGGCGGGGGGACCGGCGCGCGCGCTCACGCGCTCGGGATCGATGAGCTGGAACTTCAACGACATCACGACCCGGGACCCTTCCGGGAGGGGGCGCTTCTCCTCCTGGGGCCAGGCCTACGGCCTGAACCTCAGCGGGAACCTGCTGCACCCCTACTTAGGAACCTTCGCCGCCGGCGGAGAATACTCCGAGGGCTCCAACATCAACTCCACGGTGAATACCGGCGCGACCGGCCAGCGCGTCATCGGCGGCAACGCCTCGCTGGACTTATTCCATCACGACGTCCGGCGCTATGTCCGCTTCGCTCCCAACTACTCGGTCCAGAGCACGAAATACCTGGGCAGCCCCGAGAGCAGATACACGAATAATTTCTGGGGGTACAGCACCGGCCTCTCGTTGCCCCGCCTTCCCGCGATCAACGCCAACAGGCAATACAACCGGATCAAGAACGCCTTCGGAGACGTCTCCACCGATCAGCGCCAGACCCTCATGAGCGAAGACCTCTCCTACCAGCTGCGGGGCCTGCGCTTGCGCCTCAATCAGGAGCGCCAGCGGACCGAGGACCCCGGCGCCGTCCTGCCCTCCCCTCTCGCGACGACTCAGAGAGGCTCCCTCGACTACGGCCTGAGCAATCTCAAGCGTCTTCGGCTGCAGTACCTGACCTTGCACACGGAATACCTGCGCTTCGCGACCGACGGCGCGACAAAGTCGAAATCGCTCTCCAATTTCGTCAGCCTGAGGACGAACGACGTCAGGGCCGGGGCCTGGAAGCACTCGCTCAACTACACCAACGACTCGCGGCGGGACCTCCTGCGAAGGACCCACGACATGTCTCATTCCATGCTCATCACCAGCAGCCGTCCCGTCCGGCGCGGCAACTTCGTCAACTCCACGGCGGCGGGGGCCTCCGGCCGCGGCCTGGCGACGCGCCGGGCCAGCGTCTCCCCCTATCTCAGCCTCGCCTTCCGCGAGGGGAAGCTTCTGACGGCCTTCAACGGGTTCGCGGGATGGTCTCGCTCGGCCTCGGGCGCCGCCTCCCTGGGCGATTCCCTGGGAACCCGATTGGACCTCAGGCCCCGCAAGACGCTCAACTTCTTCGCCGACCTGAACACCAACGAATCCATCCCGCTGACCGCGGACGCCCCGGCCGGCCACCGCAGCAGCCGCGCCGGCCTGGGCGGCACCCGCCGATACGGCGGCGGCGAGACCACCTTGCGCTACGACCACGCGCGCGACCGCTCCTACGCCACGGGAGGCGGATCGGACAGCGACCAGGTAAACTTGAACGCCTCCGCCACGCCCGCCCCGCGCCTGAACACCAGCCTGGGGGCAAGCTTCAGCGAGACCCGGACTACCGAGGGGACGGTCTACGACTCGAAGCACCTCACCGGCGCGCTGACTTACGCGACGCTCTGGGGCCTGAGCCTGAACGCCGACGCGAGCTTCGCCGCGATCGAGCAGTATACGACGACCGCCGGCCTGACCTACGCCATGGGCAAGACCAGCCTCGCCCTCAAATACACCTACACCGCCACCCCCTTGCCGTCGTCGTTTTCCCACATCAGCGTCACCTTGTCCCGCACGCTATGAGACGCCCGCTCCGATTGCTATGATGCCGCTATAATCCCGTGGAGGACTCAATGAAACTTCTTCTGGCCGTCTTCGCCGTGATCGCCCTCTTCCCCCTCGCCTCGGCCGGCGACCTGACCGGCACCGTGGTCGAGACCATGGACGCCGGCGGCTACACCTATCTGCTCATCAAGACCCCCGCCGGCGAGAAGAAATGGGCCGCCGTCGCCAAGGCGACCGTCAAGAAGGGCGCCGCGGCGACCGTGACCAACGCGATGGACATGCGGGATTTCGAGAGCCCGTCCCTGAAGCGCAAGTTCGACGTCATCGCGTTCGGCACCCTCGGCGACGCCGCGGCCCCCGCGGACCCGCACGCCGGAGCCTCGAAGGGCGCGCCCGCGGGCGCGCACGGCGGCCGCGCCGAGGTGAAGGGCCCGATCAAGGTGGAGAAGGCAGCCGGCCCCGACGGCCGCACCATCGGCGAGGTCTACGCGCAGAAGGCCGCCCTCGCCGGCAAGGAAGTCGCCGTCGCCGGCAAGGTCGTCAAGTACAACTCCGGCATCCTCGAGCGCAACTGGGCCCATCTGCGCGACGGCTCCGGCAAGGCGAAGGACGGCAGCGACGACCTGACGGTCATCCTCAAGGACGAGTCCGCCGTCGGCCAGGTCATCACCGTGAAGGGCAAGGTCGTGCTCAACAAGGACCTCGGAGGGATGTACAAGTTCCCCGTGGCCCTCGAGGACGCCGTCCTCGTCAAGTAGCGCGAGCCGCACCGTCGTCGAGAGGTCATGAAGAAGATCGAGGGATTCCGCTGCGTCGCGTGCGGGTCGCAGTGCGGCCTGTCCGACGCGAAATACGTCTGCCCGCGCTGCGGCGGGAACCTCTCGGTCGTCTATGATCACAAGGCCCTTCGAAAACGGATAGGCCGGAAGTCGCTGAAGGCCGATCCGGAGCGCAGCCTCTGGCGCTACCTCGACATCCTGCCGCTCGACGGCAGAACGGGAATTCCGCCCGTGTCCGCCGGCTGGACGCCTCTCTACCACGCCCGAAAGCTCGGCGCCGGACTCGGGCTTAAGCACCTGTACCTGAAGGACGACGGCCGCAACCCGTCGGCCTCCTTCAAAGACCGGGCGAGCGCCGTCGTCGCGGCGCGCGCCTTCGAGACCGGAGAGAAGACCGTCGCCGGCGCCTCGACCGGGAACGCCGCCGCGTCCTTGGCCTGCATGATGGCCCAGCGCGAGACCAAGCCCGTCATCTTCGTGCCCCGGACCGCGCCCCCCGCCAAGCTGGCCCAGCTCCTCGTCTTCGGGGCGACCGTCCTCAGCGTGGACGGCACCTACGACCAGGCCTTCGACCTGTGCCGCCAGGCCTGCGACGAGTTCGGCTGGTACAACCGCAACACCGGCTACAACCCCTTCACCCGCGAGGGCAAGAAGACCTGCGCCTTCGAGATCTGCGAGCAGCTGGATTGGAAGGTCCCCGATCTCGTGTTCGTCTCCGTCGGAGACGGGAACATCATCAGCGGCCTCTGGAAAGGCTTCGCCGAATTCCACGCGCTCGGCCTCATCGACAGTCTGCCCCGGATGGTCGCCGTGCAGGCCGAGGGCAGCGCGGCCGTCGCGGACGCCTGGAGATCCGGCGGCCCCATCCGCGCGGCGAGTGGCAGGACTGTTGCTGACAGCATCTCGGTGAGCATCCCCCGCGACGGCGCGGCCGCCGTCCATGCCCTCAAGCAGTCCGACGGCTTCGCCGTGACCGTGACCGACCGCGAGATACTCGCCGCGATACCGGCGGTCGCCCGGGGCGCCGGCGTTTTCGCCGAGCCGGCCGGAGCGGCCGCCTACGCCGGCCTGGCCAAGTGCGCGGCGTCGGGAAAGGTCCGCGAGAACGACACGGCGGTGATCGTGATCACGGGCAGCGGCTTGAAGGACGTCGGCAGCGCGATGAAGGCGGCGGGACGGCCACACGAGGTGGGGACGAGCATGGCCTCGGTCCGGCGCGTGGCCGCTCGCGAGAAGATTTCTTAAACTGACGGTACCGTCAGTCGACTGTTTCCGGAAACAGCTGCGTCAGGGAGATCCATGAAGATCAACGAAGCGGTGCTGAAGAAGACGGCCAAGCTGTGCAAGGAGCGCGGCGTCGTCATCCCCACCTTCGCGCAGATGAAGGATCCCTCCAAGGCTCCCGCCTCGGCCCACGCCCGCCTCAAGAAGGTCGGCATGAACGACCTCGACCCGGCCAACCTGTTCCGCATCACCTGGAAGAACGACGCCAAGACCGGCCTCTTCGGCGGCGTGAACTATCTCGAGATACCGAAGTCGATCACCGGCATCGACGCCCGCGTCATCGGCCTCGTCGGGAAGCACTTCCCCACCGGCGCCCATAAGGTCGGCGCGGCCTTCTCCTGCCTCGCCCCCCGCCTCGTGACGGGAGAGTTCGATCCCACGTCCCAGAAAGCGGTGTGGCCTTCGACGGGCAACTACTGCCGCGGCGGGGCGTTCGACAGCGCTTTGCTCGGCTGCACCGCCGTGGCGATCCTGCCCGAGGGCATGAGCAAGGAGCGCTTCGCGTGGCTCAAGTCCATCGGGGCCGAGGTCATCGCGACGCCCGGAACGGAATCCAACGTCAAAGAGATTTACGATAAATGCTGGGAGATCAAGAAGACGCGCAAGGACTGCGTGATCTTCAACCAGTTCGAGGAGTTCGGCAACCCGACCTGGCACTACCACGTGACCGGCGGGGCGATCGAGGAAGTCTTCGAGAAGGTGAAGGGCAAGAACGGCCGCCTGGCGGGCTACGTCTCCGCCACCGGCTCGGCGGGCACCATCGCCGCCGGCGACTACCTGCGCACGAAGTTCCCGGCGGTGCGCGTGGCCGCCTCCGAGGCCCAGCAGTGCCCGACCTTGTTCATGAACGGCTTCGGCGAGCACCGCATCGAGGGCATCGGCGACAAGCACATCCCCTGGGTGCACAACGTGCGCAACACCGACATGGTCGTCGCCATCGACGACGAGGACTGCATGCGCCTGCTGCGCCTGTTCAACGACCCCGCGGGCCGCAAGCACCTGCTCACCGAGGGCGTGGACAAAGCCGCCGTGGAGAACCTGGGCCTGCTCGGCATCTCCGGCATCTCCAACATGCTCTCCGCCGTCAAGCTCGCCAAGTACTACGAGCTCGGCAAGGACGACGTCGTGTTCACCATCTTCACCGACTCGGTGGACCTGTACGGCTCCCGACTCGTCGAGCTCGAGGAGGCCCATGGCAAGTACACGCCGTTGCAGGCGGCGATGGACATGGACCGCCGCATGCGCGGGGCGAACACGGACAACCTGCGCGAGCTGAACTACCGCGACCGCAAGGCCCTGCACAACCTCAAGTACTTCACCTGGGTCGAGCAGCAGGGACGGACCTCCGACGAGCTGCGCCGCCTGTGGGACCCCGAGTTCTGGGCCGAGACGTTCGCGAGCGCGAAGGAGTGGGACAAGCTCATCGGAGAGTTCAACGCGAGGACCGGCCTCGACTGATGAAGTTCAAGCTCAACGGCGTCGAGAAGGAATATAAAGGAGCGCCCGAGGGCTCGCTGCTGCGCTGGCTGCGCGACGAGGAAGGCGTCATCTCCGCCAAGGACGGCTGCTCCCCCCAGGCCGCCTGCGGCTGCTGCACCGTCGAGCTCGGCGGCAAGGCCGTGCTGTCCTGCGTGACCGCGATGAAGCAGGTCGAAGGCAAGGAGGTCGTCACCACCGAGGGCATGGGCAAGCCCGCGCAGGACGCCTTCGCCGACGCCTTCGCCCACAACGGCGGCGCGCAGTGCGGCTTCTGCATCCCGGGCATCGTGATGCGGGCCTGGAACCTGGTCAAGAAGACTCCGGAGCCCACGCACGACGAGATCGAGCGCGGCCTGAACCAGCATCTGTGCCGCTGCACCGGCTACAAGAAGATCGTCGCCTCGATCGCGGACGCGGCGAAGACCTTGCGCACCGGCAAGCCCTCGGCGCCGCCCGAGGGAGCGGGCCCGGTCGGCACGCGCCTGCCCAAGTACGACATCAAGGACGCGGTGCTGGGCCGCCGGCCGTACGTGGCCGACATGACGGTCCCCGGCATGCTCCACGCGGCGGTGCGCCTCTCCGACCATCCCCGCGCGAAGGTGCTCAAAATCGATACCTCCGCCGCGTCGGCCATGACGGGCGTGACCAAGGTCTTCCTCGCGGCCGACATCCCGGGCCGCCGTTTGCAGGGTTCGATCATACAGGACTGGCCCGTGATGGTCGCCGCCGGAGAGATCACCGGCTACGTGGGAGACGTGCTGGCCCTGGTCGTGGCCGACACCCGCGCCCACGCCCAGGCCGCCGCGAAGGCCGTGAAGGTCGAGTACGAGGTCCTCACGCCTGTCCTCGACGTGCCCTCGGCTCTCGCTCCGGGGGCCCCGAAACTCCAGCCCAAAGGCAACGTATTGAGCGTCTCGAAAGCCAAGAAGGGCGACGCGACAAAAGCCTTGGCCGAGTGCGACTTCGTTCACGAGGCGGTGTACCAGACGCAGTGGATCGAGCACGCGTACATGGAGCCGGAGGCCGCCTTGGCCTTGCCCGAGGACGGGCGGATCATCGTCTACACCCAAAGCCAAGGGATTTACGAGGACCGCAAGCAGCTCGCGGCCATGCTCAACGTCGAAGAAACGGAAGTGGATGTCGTGCTGGTGCCTAACGGGGGCGGATTCGGCGGGAAGGAAGACATGCTCGCGCAAAGCCAGGCGGCCTTGGCGGCGCATCTCCTCGGCAAGCCCGTCAAGCTCGAGATCACCCGGGAAGAATCCATTTTGATGCACTCCAAGCGTCACCCGCTGCGGATGGAATACAAACTCGGCTGCGGGAAGGACGGAAAGCTGAAAGCGTTATATGCGCGCATCTACGGCGACTCCGGCGCCTACGCGTCCGTGGGCATGAAGGTCCTCGAGCGGGCCGCGGGACACTCCACCGGCGGCTACTGCGTGCCCCATGTCGACGTGGAGGCGACGGCGGTCATCACCAACAACGTCCCCTGCGGCGCGATGCGCGGCTTCGGCGCGAATCAAGCGACCTTCGCGATGGAGTGTTCCGTCGATGAGCTCTGCGAAAAAGGCAAATTCGACCGCTGGCAGTTCCGCTGGGACAACGCCCTGGTCGACGGCCTGACCACCTCGACCGGTCAGATTCTGACCGGCGGCGTCGGCGTGCGCGCGACGCTCGAGGCGGTGAAGGACCGCTTCCAGGCCGCGAAACACGCGGGAATCGGCTGCGGCATCAAGAACACCGGCATCGGCAACGGCATGCCCGATTTCTCCGAGGTGGAGCTCGTGGTCCTCCCGGCCGGCCGCGTCGAGATACACCACGGCTGGACCGAGATGGGCCAGGGCGTGGATACGATCGCGGTGCAGGTCGTCTGCTCCGAGACGGGGCTGGCCCCGGACAAGCTCTCCGTGCGCGCGCGCACGAGCGACGGCGCCCCTGCGGGCATGACCACCGCCTCCCGCGCGACGAGCCTCGTCGGCAACGCGCTCATCGACGCCTGCAGGGCGTTCAAGAGCGACCTCAAGCGCGACGGCCTCGCCGCGATGGCCGGACGCCGCTACCGCGGCAAGTGGGTCTGCGACTGGACCACCAAGCCCGGCTACGACACCCACGGCAAGCCGATCGTCACCCATTACTCCTACAGCTACGCGACCCAGGTCGCCGTCGTCGACGAGGACGGCCGCGTCGAAGAGCTCATCGCCGCCCATGACGCGGGCAAGGTCATGAACCCGACCTTGTTCGAAGGCCAGATCGAGGGGTCGCTCCACATGGGCCTCGGCTACGCGATCAGCGAGGAGTTGGTCATGGAGAACGGCCGCCCGAAGTCGACGAAGCTGCGCGACTGCGGCGTGCTGCGCGCCAAGGAGACCCCGAAGCTCACCGTCATCGCCGTCGAGGTCCCCGACCCGCTCGGCCCTTACGGCGCCAAGGGCGTGGGCGAGATCGGCCTGGTGCCGACGGCCGGAGCCGTGGCCAACGCCCTCTGGGCGTTCGACGGCAAGCGCCGGCGCACCTTGCCCATGAAGGACTGATGCTCTACCTCCGGGACGCGTCGTTCGTCGACTGGCGCACGCTGAAGGTCCGCCGCGGCCATCTGGCGGTCGAGCCGGGCTCTCAAGGGAAGTCCCGCTTCATCCCGCGGATCCCCCGCGGCGCGAGGGCCGTCGACTGCTCCGGGCGGCTGGTCACCAAGTCCTTCGTCGTCGCGCATCATCATCTCTACTCCGCCCTCGCCTGCGGGATGCCGCCGGCGAAGCGCGCCCCGAGGAATTTCCCCGACATGCTCAAGCTCGTCTGGTGGAACCTCGACAAGCGGCTCGACAAGGACATGATCCGCGCCAGCGCCATGGCGGGCGGCATCGCGGCGGCGAAGGCCGGCGCGACGTTTATTATTGATCATCATTCGTCTCCAAACTCCGTCAAAGGAAGCCTCGACATCATCGCCGACGCCCTCGACGAGATCGGCCTTTCCCATCTGCTGTGCGTGGAGCTCTCCGACCGCGACGGGAAGGCCAAGCGCGAGGCGGGCCTCGAAGAAACCGATCGCTACCTGCGCAAGCGCCAAGGCCTCGTGGGCCTTCACGCGTCCTTCACCGTCGGCGACGATCTTTTGTACCGCGCCATCGCGATGGCCATCGGCCACAACAGCGGCATCCATATCCATGTCGCCGAAGCCGTCGACGATCAACAGGACTGCCAGCGCCGGCACGGGATGCGCGTCATTCAGCGCCTCGCGCGCACGGGCATACTCGAGTCCCCGAAAACCTTGCTCGTGCATGGTCTTCACCTGAACGCCGCGGAACGAGCCCTCTTCCGTTCCAGCCGTTCGTGGTTCGTTCAAAACGAAGAGAGCAACCAAAACAACGCCGTCGGGGGCTTCGACCCCAAGGGATTGGGCGACCGCCTCCTGTTGGGGACCGATGGGATGCATGGCGACATGCTCGCCTCGGCGCGCGCGGCGTATCTCGCGGCCCAGCCCCGCGGCGGGCTGTCCCCGCTCGCGGCGTACCGGCGCCTGCGGCGGGCTCACGATTACATCGCCGAGAACAGATTCTCGGGCGACGGGGAGAACAACCTCGTCATCCTCGATTACCGGCCTCCGACGCCGGTGACGGCCCAAAACGCCGCGGGACATTTTCTGTACGGCCTCACGAGCAAACATGTCGACAGCGTCGTCAGCCAGGGGAAGGTGATCGTCCGGCGCGGACGGATGACGACGGTGAGAGAGGACAAGGTCCGGGATTTCACCCTCAAGCAGACGGAGAGGTTATGGCGAAGGCTTTGAGCATCGACGGCAAGCGGCTCTATTCCTCGTTGTCGGAGCTCGGGAAGATCGGCGCCTACAAGGACGAACGCACCGGAATCATGGGTGTGAACCGCCTCGCGTTGACCGCCGCCGACGGCGCGGGCCGTCGCCTCGTCGTGAAATGGTTCCGGCAGGCCGGTCTGCACGTGACGATCGACCGCATCGGCAACGTGTACGGCCGCCGCCGCGGCCTCGAGGATCATCTCGCCCCCGTCATGCTCGGCTCGCACATCGACTCCGTCCCCACCGCCGGCCGCTTCGACGGCTGCCTCGGCGTGCTCGGCGCGCTCGAGGTCGTGCGCACGCTCAACGACGCCAAGGTCGTCACGCGCCGCCCGCTGATCGTCGGCTTCTTCACCGACGAGGAGGGCTGCCGCTTCGGCACCGACATGCTGGGCAGCGCCGTGGCCACGCGCCGCCTGCCGCTCGAAGCGGCCTACGCCCTCCAGGACCGCGACGGCCTGACCGTCAAGGGCGAGCTCGAGAAGATCGGCTTCCTCGGGACCGAGCCGGTCGGCAAGCTCGCGCCCCACGCCTACGTCGAGTGCCACATCGAGCAAGGCCCGATCCTCCGCCACAAAGGCCTCGACTGCGGCGTCGTCATGGGCGTGCAGGCGATCTCGTGGCAGGAGCTGACCATCATCGGCAAGTCCTGCCACGCGGGCACCACGCCGATGAGCTTCCGCCGCGACGCGGGCCTGGCCGCCGCCCGGCTCAACGTCGCCCTGCGCGAGATGACGGCCTCGGGCCGCTACGGCCGCGAGATGCGCGCGGCGATGGGCGCGGTGCGCCACGTCCCGGGCATGGTCAACGTCGTGCCCGGCCGCGCGATCGTCTCCGTGGACCTGCGCAACCCCTCCGACGCGCTGATGAAGAAGGCGGAGAAGGACTTCGCCGCCCTGTGCCGCGAGGTCGCCAAACGGGACGGCGTGACCATCACCAGCCGCCGCACGGCCAAGACCCCGCACGTGCCCTTCGACGCGTCCGTGCAGTCCCTCATCGCCGCCCAGGCCGACCGTCTGGGGCTGTCGCACGAGCCCATCCTCTCCGGCGCCGGCCACGACGCCCAGGAGTGGAGCCGGGTGTGCAAGACGGCGATGGTCTTCGTCCCGGGCGAGTACGACGGGATCAGCCACAACCCGCGGGAGTTCTCGACGCTGAAGCAGTGCGCGAACGGCGTGAACGTCCTTCTGGGCGCGGCCCTCGCCTTGGCCGAGGAAACGCGATGAGCCTCGTCCGCGCGGCTATGATCCAGACGGTCAACGCGTACCCGGACATGCCGGAGTCCGTGAAGGACCTTCGGGGGCTCAAGCGCCGCCTCGACGCGGTCCGCGGCGCGAACGTGGAGCACAACGCCGGCCTGATCCGCGTCGCCGCGAAGGCCGGGGGGAAGATCGTCTGCCTCGGGGAGCTGTGCACCGGGCCGTACTTCGCCATGACCAAGGACCCGATGTGGCTGGCCATGGCCGAGGACGCGGCGACGGGGCCCAGCGTGAACGCCTTCGCCGAGGCCGCGAGGGACAACGGCATCGTCGTCGTGGCGCCGATCTACGAGCTCGACGCCGAGTCGAAGAAGCGCTTCAACACCGCGGTCGTCATCGAGGCCGACGGGACGATCATCGGCAAGTACCGCAAGACGCACATCCCCTGCGGCGCCAACGAGCAGGGCGAGTTCGCGGAGACGTATTATTACGGACGCAGCGAAGGGCCGCAGAATAAGAGATCGCCGAAGATACTCGGCAAGAACCCTTACTTTCCCGTCTTCAAGACCTCGGTCGGGAAGGTCGGCGTGGCCATCTGCTACGACCGCCATTTCGAGGGCGTCGTCGCGGCCTTGGCCGAGGCGGGCGCGGAGCTCGTGTTCTCCCCCGCCGTCACCTTCGGGGCCAAATCGCGGCGTCTATGGAATCAGGAATTCCTCGTCGACGCATGCCGCCACCGCCTCTTCATCGGCGGCTCCAACCGCCGCGGCGAGGAGAAGCCGTGGAACCAGCCCTACTTCGGCGCGAGCTACTTCGCCGGCCCCGACGGCGAAAAGGTCTCCAACCGCTCCCCGCGCCCGGACCTCGTGATCGCCGACCTCGACCTCGGGTCGCTCAAGAAGCCCGACCCGTCGGGCTGGGACCTCAAGCGCGACGTCCGGCCCAAGATCTACTGAGGCTCGTCACTTCTCGCGGCGCTCGATGGTGACGATCTTGCCGCTCTCCAGGATCAGGCGCGTCCGCGCCCGCGGGTCCGAGACGTCGGAGTTGACGCCGATCCCGGTGCCGTAGCCGCTGCCGCCTCCCATGCTGGACATGCCGAAGCCGAACCCCACGCTCGAGCCGCCGCCGCTGCCGTATTCCCACACCTCCTGGCTCGAGGCGGCCGTCTTCTGCGAGTAGACTCGGGTGGGCTTGCCGAGGGCCATCACGGCCTGCTCCCCCGTGAAGCCGACCTCCACCCGGCCCTCCCGGATGGCCGTCTGGACCTCCGGCGGGTAGGCGTCGAACGCGGCCTGGTTCTTCTTGATGCGCGACTGGGGCGTCTGGCACGCCGCGAGCGCCGCCGCCAGAATGAGCACGACGATTCTTCCGGTCATGGGCTCACCCCCCTCGTTCATTGGAGCAACGAACCGGCCTTCCTGGGACCTTTGGCAGGAACGGGCTGGGCCGCAAGGCCCGCGCGCGCGCCCCGGGGGACAGGGTACAATGCCTCATCGCCGCAAGGAGGCCCCTCTTGAAGTACGCGATCCTCGCTTTGATCCTCGCCGTCCCCGCCGCCGCCCAGGACCGTGCCGCCGAGATCGATTTCGAGAACCACCTCCAGGACCTCGAATCGAGGAAGGCCGCGCAGGCCGTCGATCGCGCCAAGTCCATCGCCGCGATCGAGCGTGCCCTCGTCGCGATGAACGACGGCCCCGAGGCCGGCGGCCGCGTCGTCGCTTACCTCAACGACAAGGGCATCGAGGTCAAGCTCGGCACCGACGTCCAGACCGAGGCCGTCAGCGTGACGGTCCGCTCCGGCAAGACGACGATCTGGCTCGCCCCCTCGCTCCCCGCCTACCCCCGCGTGTACGGCCCGCTCATCGCCAAGGAAGCCGCGGCGCTGATGTACGCCGACATGCCCGCCAGCGCCGAGCGGTCCTACATGGTCCGCGGCACGGCCGGCCGCGTCTGGGTCGAGCTCGGCGGCGAGCCGTCGAACCTGCCCGTCATCGAGGGCCTCGCGGGCCTGAAGGTCCCCGCCGTCTCCGAGGCGATGGGCGCCTGGGCGACCGACGCGGCACAGATGGCCCTGTACAAGATCGGACAGGCCGAGAACCTCCCCGAGCTCTACGAGCTCAAGGAGAGCCCGGCGGTCGAGGCGGCCAACAAGCGCTTCGTCATCTTCCTGCTCGACGAACGGGACATCCGCAGCTCCGCCGGCCTGCGCTAGCCCAACCGCCGCTGGAGCGCCGTTTCCTGGCCGCGTGGTTCGACTGTCGTTGACGACAGTGCCGCCGTGAACAGCGTGGATAAGTCAGGCCGGAGATAGCACCGACGGGCGGTCGGACTAGCCGGCGTTGACGTAGCTCACGGCGTCGGGCGCCAGGAGCGCCTTGCGCAGGAGGTCCATGATCAGGGCGTAGGTGAGGTCCACCTCGTCCTCGGCCGCGCCCCGCGCGGTGCCCGCCGGGTCCTCGGGGCGGTAGGTCACCCGGAACCCCGGCCCCGAGTATTCGGCTTCGCCGTCGCGGAAAGTCAGGCCGTACTCCCGCCCCGAGAAGCGTCCGAGCACGGCGCCGTTCTCGATGAAGAATCCGTCGCGCTCCTTGCTTTGCGCCCAGAATCCACGTGTACCGAAAAAGCGCGGCTTGACGATGTACGGTCCCCCGTCCTCGGGGCAGAACACGTCGCAGTTGCCGCACTCGTTGCAGAAGTCGGCGAAGTTGGCGAGCTGGTGCTTCTTGTCAAAGCGCAGGGAGCCCTCGGTCCGGCTCGTCCAGGAGCCGCCCTCGCGCCGGAGCTTGACGACGGGCACCTCGCCGCGCGGCAGGACGTAGGTGAAGTTGGCGTCGTTGGGACACACCGGGACGCACTTGTCGCACGTCACGCAGTCGAAGAGGACCAGGTGGGTGCCCAGCTTCTTGGGCAAAGCCGAGTTCTTCGCCTTCGCGTAGCGCGGGTCGTTCGTCGCCTCGGCGACGTAGGCCTTGGTATTGGCGAGGACCGAGCCGCCTCGGGTCTTGGCGATGAACTGCGGGATCGTCGCGGCGCCGGCGGCGTCCATGCGCCGGGCCAGCTCCTCGGAGTAGCCCTTGAGCCGCCCGTAGCCGCCGGGGGCGAGCAGGTCGCTGCACACCGTCACGGGCACGAGGCCGAGGGAGACGGCGTCCGGGAAGTTCGTCTTGTCGATGCCCGCCGAGAACGAGACCGGCACCGAGTCGCCGAAGCGCTCGCGGAAGCGGCCGACCAAGGTCATCGCCAGGACGTGCAGCGGCGCCCCCGAGAGGTACATCGTCTTCTCCGCGGCGGGCAGGAAGCCCTCCTTGTTCTCGACGACGAGGGTGTTGCTGAACTTGACCCCGAAGCCGCGGCCGAGCGTCCTGGCATTCGCCGACAGGCGCGTCACGAAGCCGCAGGCCTGCTCCCAGGTCGCGTCCTTGGCGAAGGCCTCTTCCGGAACGGCGATGTCGGCGTAGCCCAACGCGTCGTTGAACAAGGCGCGCAGGTCCTTGGGGCCGAGCAAGGTCGGGTTGAGCTTGATGATGCAGTCGAGCCCCAGCTCCGACATCATGAAGTCGGCGATGGCCTCGATCTCGTCGGGCGGGCAGCCGTGGAAGGTGCTGAGCGTGACCGAGCCGGAGATCCTCGTCGAGAACCCGGTCCGGCGCAGGCTCTCGGGCAGCTCCGCGCGCAGGCGCGCGACGACCGCGCCCGCGTCCTTCATGCCGGCGATGAAGGTCCGGACCTTGTCGCTCTTCACCCCTTTCAGGTCGTAGCCGACGCTCAGGTCGAACACCGAACGGTCGAAGCCGGGCGCCAGCGGGATCTTCCCGCTCGCCTTCAAGAGGTCGATGAGCATCGAGGCCTTCACGTACTCGTCGAGCGACTCCTCGGCGCGCAGCTCCTGGGACCACTCGACGTTGTAGCCCACGTTGCGCATGTCGATGCACGGCCGCGGGATCTTGAGGCGGTCCATGACCTGCACGGTCTTCAGCTCGAAGATCCGCGCGCCGCCGAGCCAGGCCAGCACGATGTTCTGGGCCAGCTGGGTGTGCGGCCCCGCGGCCGGCCCCAGCGGCGAGGAGGCGGTCATGCCGTGGAAGCGGACGGAGAAGTCCTTCTTCGGGTCCCCCATGAAGAAGGAGCGGCGAGGAAGGTCGAAGATCGCGTCCTTGAGCTCGAGCTCGCGGAACATGCGCGCGGCCAGCCGTCCGAGCGGCTGCGGGACGAAATCGGCCATCAGAGCGACCCTCTCATTCTGGGATATTGTACACCCGGGAAAACCGCCCGCGGCATCAGCTCAGCCACTCCGGCTTGAACAGCAAAGCCAGCCCCAACGCCGCGAGCACGGCGCCGCTGACCAGCTGAAGGATCCGGCCTCCGCGCTCCTGCAGTCGCGCCGTCGACAGGGTCGCCACGGCCGCCGCGGTCATGAGTCCGTCGTCGAGCATGTAGGCGGCGATGTAGACCAGCAGGTAACCCTGCCGCTCCCAGAAGCCGAGGTGGTGGGAGGCGAGCACCTGGGTGTAGATGGCGGGCAGCCCCGCCGTGCACAGCATCTCGACGAGATTGACCCCGACGGCGAGCGCGCAGGCGGCGGCCAGCGCGGCCGGCAGGTTCCGGGCCGTGACGATCTCGCGGACGCGGGCGTAGATCCCCGGCTTGGCGGAGTCGGGTATGCTCAGGCTCGGGCCGGCGCCGGGGGCCAGCGCGTCCTTGAGGTGGATGGCCGCGGCCGCCAGCGCCAGCAATCCCAATCCCGCCTGAAGGGGCCGGGAATCTCCCAGCGCGAGGAAGGCCCCGAGCCAGGCCGTCATGAACAGGTAGTACACCGCGCCGCTCACGAACAGGAAGGTCCCCGCGATCGCGATCATCCGGGCGCGGCTATGGACGTGGGCGAGCAGCGACAACAGGAAGAGCAGCACCCACATCGCGCAGGGGTTGAAGCCGTCGGCCAGCCCGACCGCGAGCGTGAAGGCGAGCAGGCCGGAGCGCGCCGCGCTGACGCGGCCGAGCACCGGCAGCACCACCTCTTCAGGCGACGCGGGAGCCGCGCCGGAAAGCAGGTCCTCGATCAGGCGGCCGGTCGTGTCCCCGTCGCGGAAGCCGACGACGAGCCGTTCACCCACGAGGAACGAGGGCACGAGCGCCCCCGGATGACCGTCCCGGCGCGACAGGCGCACGAGCCGCGCCGCCGCGAGAGGGTCGCTCGCGATGTCGTGCCGGACGACCCGCACGCCCGGCCGCCGCGACTCGAGCCCGGACAGCCAGACCGCGGCCCGGGCGCAGTGCGGGCAGCCCGGACGGGTGAAGGCCTCGACGGCGGGCGGGGCTTCAGCCGACCGGACCGAGCCCGCGAGCGCCAGCGCCAGGATGATCGCGAGCCTTGCCATGAGGAGAATAAGGTGCGACGTTCTTGCCATCCGCGCGCCGGCCTAGGACCTAAGGCCCTGAACGCCGGAGGCCCAAAGCCCGCGGCGATCGTCACGCCCGCGTCGCACGGGCAAGAGCGATCGCCTGTAGAATGTCTTATCGCCGACCAACCGACCGAATGGAGCCCCCTCCGATGAAGAAGACCCTTTGCGCCGTCGCCGCCGCCGCCGCTCTTTTCCCGCTCCGCGCTCCCGCCCAGGTCGCGACCTTGGAGTCGGCGCTCGCCGCCGCGCCCGCCCGCGCAAAGGAAGGCGATTTCCCCCAGAGGCCGGTCTGCGAGGCGGCCCTGACGCGATCCATGAAGTGGGCGTCTCCGGTGTTCTCGGCCGCGGACGGCAAGCCCTTCCGCGGCTTCGGGGCCGTGGGCTACTCCGCGTCCCGCTCCGTCGGAGTCTCGCTCGTCCTGCTGACCGACTCCGCGGCGTATTACTACTACGAGAGCTGCGACATCTGCGCGGACGTGGACCGCGTGGACCTCAAGACCTACCAGGTGACGAGCGCCGTGGCCGCCCACTCGGTCCGCTGCGAGGACCTGGTCCGCTTCAAGACCGGCGCGATCGCCTACGACGCCTGCCCCGCCGCCCAGCCAAAGACCGCCGCCCTGCGCTGCACGGGCAAGAGCGCCGATTCCGCCTTCACGGGCGAGCTCGACCTCGGCATGCTGGCGCTCAAGACCTCCCGCGCGGAGGGAGCGAGCCCGCGCCTCGGCTCGGCCATCGACTCCCGCTGCGACGCCCTGCCCGCGGCGTACGAGGGCAGCCTCAACTACGAGGTCACCCCGCGCGGCTACTGGGGCGAGGACGTCCTCCAGCTGCCCCAGGCCGCCCTGCGCTCCTCCGGCAAGTTCAAGGCGAACCTCCACACCTGCCAGTACGACGGGGACTGGAGCGCCTCGCAGGACGAAGAGCTGGAGTGCACGCTGACGCCCCGCTGATCCTCGGCGCGCCCCGCCCCTCGCGGGTATGCTAAAATCCCTCATCAACCGCTCTTCGCGCGCGTACACGGAAGGGTGACCGAGCGGTTGAAGGTAGCAGTCTCGAAAACTGCCAGGGATGCAAGTCCCTCGAGGGTTCGAATCCCTCCCCTTCCGCCATTTTTTTCAGGTGACACCATGTCCTGGCTCCCCAAGATAAAGAACCCGTTCAAGAAAGAGGAGCCCGCCCCCGTCCAGGGCGGCGCTTCGATCCCCGGCATGCCCGCGGGCATGCCGCCCCTGCCCCCCGAGATCGCCAACGATCCCAAGATGAAGGGCATGATGGGCACCTTCTTCCGCAAGTGGAAGGACCCGGCCTTCCTCAAGCAGCTGCGCGTCCTCGCCGGCCACATGCAGAAGGAAGGCGTCGACATCAAGGACATGAAGGCCGTCCAGGCCTGGCTCGAGAAGAACAAGGACCGCGTCGAGAAGGGCGACTTCGAGGAAGAGGCGCACAAGCCCGGCGTGACCGTGGTGAAGACCGGGCCCGAGGTCGGCCGCAACGACCCCTGCCACTGCGGCTCCGGCAAGAAGTTCAAGAAGTGCCACGGCGCCTGAATATTGGTGTCAGGCATTCCGCTTTTTTCACTTTGACCGGTCCGACCAGGGAAAACTGAAAAAAGCGGAATGCCTGACACCATGATCCATCTCGAGAGAACGATGCTCCTGGCGTGCGTGGGGGTGGCGGCCGAGGTGGTCTTCACGGCCCTGACCTCGGGCAAGCGCGACCGGCGGCTGTTGGGATATTCCTATGTGTGGATGTTCCCCATATACGCCTTGCTGTACCCGGGGTTCCGGCTGCTGCTGCCGCTCGTCGGGGGATGGGCGTGGCCGCTGCGCGCCGCCTTCTACGCCGCGGTCATCATGATCTGCGAGCTGCTGACCGGCCTCGCGCTGCGCGCGGCGGTCGGCGAGGCGCCGTGGGAGCCCGAGTACCGCGGCCGCAAATGGGCCGTCATGAGCCTCGTGCGCCTGGACTTCTTTCCGGCGTGGGCGGCGGGCGCGCTCGTCTTCGAGCGCGCTTATCGGCTGATCGCCGCTTAAGACTCGAGGACTTTGAGCTGGATGCGCCGGTTGAGGGCCTCGGCGCGCTCCTTGATGACGTCGAGCTCGGTCTCGAGGGTGTGGTTCAGCCAGCGGCGGACCATCGGCTGAAGCGGGCGGAGGAAGAGGGGCAGCTCGTACTCCTCGTCGTGCTCGAGGATGGTGCCGCCGTTGACGGGACGGATCAGCATGCGGCACTCCATCCGTTTGAGCGGGCCGGAGAGCATGACGCCGCGGTAGCCGCCGTCCGGCTCGAAGTCGAAGCGGAAGGTGCCGTGCCACGGCATCCCGAAGAAATGGCCGGCGGCCTCGGCAGCCTCGCCCTCGGAGGAGACCGAGATGGAGTCGACCTTGGGTTCATAATGGACGATCTCGGAGAGATCGCGCAGGTAGCTGCGGACCGATTCGTAGGGAGCGCTGATGAGGATGCGGCGGTTGACGTTCAGCATGTTTCGGGAGGGGGAGAAAATTGGAGCGGGCGAGCGGAATCGAACCGCCGTCTGATCCTTGGCAAGGACCCGTTCTACCATTGAACCACGCCCGCGGTTCCCGACCATCATAGCAAGAATTGGTAGGATGGGGCAACATGAGCTTTCCCGAGGCCGACCCCGAGACGCTGGCGCGCGTCCTCCAGTTCGCGATCTCCCCCGCCGTGCTGGTCACGGCCGTCGGGCTCCTGCTCGGCCCGGCGACGAGCCGCCTGGGGCGGGCGATCGACCGCTGCCGCTCGCTCGGCCGCGAGCTCGGGAACCCGGCCGCCGCCGGCCGCGAGGCGCTCCATGAGCAGCTCGTCATCACGCAGAAGCGCGCCCACTGGCTGCAGGCCTGCATCACGTTTTACGGCGCGAGCCTATTCCTGTCGTGCCTGATGGTCTTCCTTCTCTTCCTGAAGATCCTGGCGGGCTGGCCCGTCGGAGGCCTGGCGGTGACCGTCTTCGCGCTCGACGTGCTCGCGCTGATGGCCGGAGTGGCGTACTTCCTGCTCGACTTGTCGCTGGGGCTGCGCGCGCTCGACATCGAGCTGTCCCCCCACCTGAAGGCGCGTTGAGCGCCTAGGCGGTCTTGGGGGCGGGCGGCGGCGTCGTGGGCTGCGGGAGCGGGAAGTGCTGCTGGAGGGAGGCGGCCTCGTCTTCGACCATGCGCCGGTTCTCCTCGTCGCGGGCCTCGAGGATCTCCCCGAGCTTCTCGACGAGGACGGCGACGACCTTCGGGTCGAACTGCTTCCCGGACTTCTCCTGGATGTACTTGACGGCGTCCGACACGCTCCACTCGCCCTTGTAGACGCGCTTCGACGACAGCGCGTCGAAGACGTCGGCGACGGTGACGATGCGCGCCTCGATCGAGATCGCGTCGCCCTTGAGCGCGTACGGATAGCCGGTGCCGTCGTACCACTCGTGGTGGCCGACGGCGATCTTCGCGGCCAGGCGCAGCAGGCGGCTCTCGGCGTTGGCCAGCATCTTCGCGCCGTAGATCGTGTGCTTCTTCATCTCCTCGAACTCCTCGGGCGTGAGCTTCGCCGGCTTGCGGAGGATCGAGTCGGGGATGGCGACCTTGCCGATGTCGTGCAGAGGCGCCGCGTAGCGGATCTCCTCGGCCTCGAGGAAGGAGAGGCCCATGCCCTGGGCGAGTATGCCGGAGAAGCGGCTCATGCGGCGCAGGTGGCGGCCGGTGTCCTCCTGGTCGCGGTACTCGGCCACGAGCGCCATGCGGTAGATGGTCTCGAGGTGCGAGCGGCGCAGGTCGTCGTAGAGGGTGGCGTTCTCGATGAAGGTGGCGGCCATGGTGGCGAGGATGCGCAGCAGCCCCTCGTCCTCTTCGGTAAACGAACCTCTGGATTTGTTCAGGACCTCGAAGACGCCGAGGGCCTTGCCGTCGCGGCCGCGCAGGGGCACGGCGAGCACGGTGCGGGTCTGGTAGCCGGTGATGCGGTCGAGGTCCTGGGCGAAGCGGGTGTCCTTGTAGGCGTCGCGGATGTTGACCGCGGAGCCGGTGCGCGCAACGAAGCCGGCGATGCCCTGGCCGATCGGGATGCGAAGGACCTTCTCCTCCATGCCGAGCGCGATCTTCGTCCACAGCTCGCCCTTGTAGAAGTCGACGAGGAACACCGAGCAGCGGTCGGCGGAGAGGATGTTGCGCACCTCCTCGGCGATGATCGTCAGGAGGGTGTCGAGGCTGGTTTCCGCCGCGACCATGCGGCCGAACCGGGCCAAAAGGGACTGCCGCTGCTCCAGTTCTTGTCTACGCCCCATGTTTTTTCTCGAGGGCCCCCGCGACGAACTCGGAGAGATGGAGCACCCGGGCGTCAGGATAGTATTTCCTCAAACCCCGGGCAAGCTGGATGAGGCAGGAAGTCGAGCTCGTCAGGACGAGCCCCGCCTGCACGGCCGCGGCGTTGCCGATCTTCTTCTTGAGAAGCTCCTCGGAGAGTTCCTCATGGACGAAAGCGAACGCCCCGGCGCCGCCGCAGCAGGCGTCGGCGCCGGCCATCTCGCAGTAGGAAGCGCCCGCGGCCTTCTTGGCGGCGAGACGAGGCTGGGTCTTGATCCCCTGAGGATTGATCGCGCGGCAGGAATCGTGGTACGTGGTCTCGACGCCCTCCGCGACGGCGGCGGGAAGCTTGTCGGCGCATTCGCCGTAGACCTCGATCGCGTCGCGCACGCGCTTGGAGAACGCCTCGGCGCGCGTCCGCCAAGGCGCGTCCTCCGGCCTCAGGAAGAGCTGGGGATAGGACTTGAGGAAGGCCACGCACGAGGAGCAGTCGCCGATGATCGGCGCCGCGTCCTGCCGCTTCTCCGCGTGCTCGATGTTCTTTTTGGCGAGCGCGCGGGCGTCCTCGAGCTCCCCGTAGTTGTGCGCCAGCAGGCCGCAGCACGGGTTGTCGAGGTAGGCCCCTTGGCCCATCAGCGCGTCCAGAGCGGACATCGTCGCCTGGCCGACGCGCGGGAACAGATAGCGGGGGCCGCAGGGAGCGAAGTAGCGGTAGGCGGGAGACTCCGGGTCCTCGCGCTTGTGGGTCAGGTCGTCGAGGTTCCAGAACGGGGATTCGGCCGTGTGCTCGTCCATCGAGGCGAGGACGGACAGTCCGGCGGCGCGCAGCGCCGGCCGCCCCAACGCCGATAGGCCGGACTTTTTGAACAGAAAACCGATCTTCAACAGGACGGCGAAGAGCCGGGGACCCGTCACCATGATCCGGCACGCCGCCTTCACGAGCCAATGCGTCTCGCCCCGGAGCATGCGCCTTCCCTCGAGGACGATGTCGACGACGGGAACCTTCGCGTAACAGGCCGTCGTGCAGGCCCCGCACGTCAGACACGTCGACAATGCCTCCATCGCGGCCTTCGGATCGTCGAGCTTCCCCTCGATCATCAGCCGCACGATCTGGTTGCGGCCGCGGGGAGACCTGGACTCGTCGCCGGTGGCGACGTAGGTGGGGCAGGCCTGCTCGCAGTAGCCGCAGCGGGAGCACTGGGCCACCGAGTCGTACAGGGAGCGCTCCCCGAGGTCCGTGATGAGGCGTCCGAGGGATTCGGCCATAAGTCAGCCCGCCAGCCCCGGGTTCAGGCGGCCGTCCGCGTCGAACGCCTTGCGGACCCGCAAGGCCCAGCGCGAGAGCTTGGGCGGCGAAGCGGGCGGCGGGGACGCAGGAGCCTCGACGGGGCGGGCGTGGAGCTTCATGGTCGCCTCGAGGATGACGCCGAAGGTCCCCCACGAGCCGAGCAGCAGGCGGGCCAGGTCGTAGCCCGCCACGTTCTTGACGACCTTGCCCCCCAGCTCGACGACCTCGCCGTTCGAGAGGAGCACGCGCATGCCCAGGATGTCCTCGCGCAGGCCGGCCCAGGGACGCGTCGCGAGCAGCCCGCCGACCGTGCCTCCGGACTTGGGCAGGCGCACGAAGACGCCCTGGCTTTCCAGCTCGCGCTGCAGGGCGTGGACCGAGACGCCGGTCTCGACGGTGAGCGTGTAGTTGCGCTTGTCGAGGTCGGCGATGCGGCCGAGGCCCGTGGTCAGCAGCTCGACGGCGCCCTCGGGGGTCTCGTCCTTCCAGCGCGTGGACGCGCCGCGGACGCGGAACGAGGCGCCGGCCGGCGCCGTCCGGACCTTGTCGACGAGCAGCTTCGCGTACTCCGACAGGGCGCCGGAGAGCGGACGAATGAAGGACTTTCCGCCCGCCGCCTTTCCGGCGGCCGGAAAGATCTTGTCGGGATTCGCCAGATGCTCGGGGTCGACCGCGTCCTTCACCCGATGAAAGAGTTTCAATGTTTCATTAGAGAAGAGCCACGCCATGGCGTCGCGCTTGTCCAGCCCTATCCCGTGCTCCCCCGACAGCGAGCCCCCGAGCTCCACGCAGGCCTGGAGCATCTCATGGCCCGCGGCCTTGACCCGCGCGGTCTCCTCCGCGTCCCGCTCGTCGTAGGCGATGTTCGGGTGGATGTTGCCGTCCCCCGCGTGGAACAGCAGGTAGGCCTTCACCTTGTGCTCGGCCGCGATCTCCTGGATGCGCCGGACGATGTCGGGCAGCTTGTCGCGCGGCACGACCCCGTCCTCGACGAGCACGTTCGGCGCCAGGCGGGCGAGCGCCGCGTAGGCCCCGCGCCGGCCCTCCCACAGGCGTTCGCGCTCGACGGGGTCGGTCGCGGCGCGCACGGTGGTCGCGCCGGACTGGGCGCACAGGCGCTCGACCTCGGCCGCCTCGCGCGCGCAGACGGCGGCGGGGCCGTCCAGCTCGATGAGCAGGATCGCGGGATCCTTCGGATAGCCGAGCGAGCGTCCGACCTCGACCGACTCGACGGTCGGCCGGTCCATCGCCTCGAGGGCGCGCGGCAGGACGCCGGCCGCGATGATCGCCGACACGCAGGCGACCGCCGCGTCGATGGACGGGAAGCCCGCGAGGACGGTGCGCGTGTCCTCCGGCAGCGGCGTCAGCTTGAGCCAAAGCTTGACGAGCACGCCGAGCGTGCCCTCGGCGCCGATGAGCAGGCTCAGCAGCTCGGGGCCGTCGTCATCCAAGGAGAAACGCGCGATCTCCCCGTTCGGCATCACCGCCTCGACGGCGAGCACGTGGTTCGTCGTCACGCCGTACTTCAGGCAGCGCGGCCCCCCCGCGTTCTCGGCGGCGTTGCCGCCGAGCGTGGAGACCCGGAAGCTCGCCGGGTCGGGAGCGTAGAACAGCCCGACCTTCTCCGCTTCCTTCTGGAGGTCGAGGTTGACGACGCCGGGCTCGACGCAGGCGACGCGCCGGGCGGCGTCGAGCGACAGGATGCGGTTGAGCCGCGCCAGCGAGATCACGAGGCCGCCCTTGGCCGGGATGCAGCCGCCGGAGAGGTTCGTGCCGGCGCCGCGCGCGATGAAAGGGACCTTGTTCTCCGCGCACCAGGCCACCGCGCGGCGGACGTCCGCCGCGCTGCTCGCGATGAGGACCGCGTCCGGCCGGGCCCGGGCGAGCGCGCCGTCGTAGGAATAGACCGCGAGCTCGGCGGGCTCGCAGCGGAGCGAGCCGGGCGCCACCTGCGCCTGGAGCTCGGCAAGGCCCATCAGGCCCCCGGCGGGTTCGTCGGCGGGGGCTGCGTGGCCATGCGGATCATGGCCG
This sequence comes from Elusimicrobiota bacterium, assembly GCA_016182905.1. NCBI lineage: Bacteria > Pseudomonadati > Elusimicrobiota > Elusimicrobiota bacterium. Next base: position 32,436 of record JACPFR010000041.1, on the reverse strand, counting down.
GGCCCGGCGGCGCCGGAGGCGCGGGCGGCGCGGCGGCCGTCGCCGGCTGCGTCTTGGGGATCGGCAGCTTGAAGAAGAAGAAGGAGCCGACGCCGAGCTCGGACTCGATGCCCATGTCGCCGCCGTGCATCTGCACGATCTCGCGCGAGATCTTCAGGCCCAGGCCGAAGCCGGCCTTGCGCATCGTCTGCGCCTCCTTCGTCTGGAAGAAGCGCTCCCAGACGCGCGGAAGGTCCTCTTTGGAGATGCCGATGCCGGTGTCGCGCACGCCGACGATGACCCACTCGGGCTCGACCCGGACCTCGATGACGACCTTGCCGCCTTCTTTCGTGTACTGGATCGCGTTCGTGCTCAGGTTCTGGATGACCTGGCCGATGCGGTTGGGGTCGCCCTGCAGCGGAGGGATCGCGGCGGGGAGGGCCGTCCCGAACTGGATCTGCTTGCGCGAGGCGACGACGTCCACCCGCGACTTGACCTCGTTGATGACGGCGGCGAGGTCCATGGCCCCGATCTCGACGCGAAGCTTGCCGGACTCGATGGCGGCCAGGTCCACGAGGTCGGAGACGAGCAGGTTCAAGGTCTTCGCCGCGTTATGGATGTGCGAGGCGCACTTGAGGTCGTCGGGCTTGTCCTTCAGCCGCATGCCGAGCACCTCGGAGTAGCCGAGGATGGCGGTCAGCGGGTTCTTGACGTCGTGCGCGACGGTCGCGAAGAACTTGGTCTGGAAGCCGTTGACCTCGGCGAGCTTCTGCGCGGCGACCTCGGCGGCCTTGCGCAGGCGGAGGTTCTCGAGGAGCAGGAAGCGGCGCTCGAGCGCGCGCTCGATGGAGAGCATCAGGCGCGTGACGTCGATGGGCTTGAGGATGGCGTCGTCGAGGCCGAGCTCGACGGCGCGGCTGACGCCCTTGAGCGCGTCCTGGGCCGGGAACTGGTCGATCATGAGGACGATGCGCAGGTCCTTGTCCTTCTCGCGCATCGCCAGGGCCAGCTTAGCCCCGGCGAGCTTCGTCGCCTCCAGGGCGCTGCCGCCGACGGCCGCGAGCGCGAAGGGCTTCTTCTCCATGAGCCGCATGCCCTCTTCGCCGTCGGTCGTCGTCGCGACCTCGTAGCCGCGCGCGAGCAGGGCCTCGGAGAGGCGCGCCAGCGTGGTCAGCTCGTTGTCGATGAGGAGGATGCGCTCGACCTCGCGAGGGCCGGAGCGCACCGCCTCGAGCCCGTCGGTCAGGATCTCGGCGACGCGAACGGCCGCCTCGCGCGGCAGGACCGTGGGAACGCCGCCCTTGACGGACGCCGTCGCGGCGCGGATGGGATCGACGGTCGTCACCTGGTAGGCGACGGCGCCGGGGATCGTCTGGCGCAGCTTGGCGTCGAGGGCCGCGGCGTCGGCCCAGGCCCGGCTGAAGCGCACGACCGCCACCTTGCCGAGCATCGCCTGCGGCGCCTCGGCCTCCTCGGCCTTGCCGGCGAGCCGCTCCCAGAAGCCGGTCGCCTTCTGCGCCGAGGCGCGCTGCTCCTCGGCGAGGCGGTTCTGATCGGCCAGCATCTCGACGAGCCCGACCGGGGTCTCCATCTGGATGAAGACGATGCCGGACTGCCGCAGGGCGTTCTGGACCGCCTGGGCGATGTACAGGCTCTGCTCGACGAGGAAGACGACGGGGACTTCGACGGCGCGCACCTGGTCGAGGAAGCCCTTCGGCGACGGCCACATCAGCCGGCGCAGCGGCGCCGCCTGCGCGGGCGAGAGCAAGGTCGCGGGCTCCAGGACGAACAACGCGAAGCCGCCCTTGTCCTTCTGCAGGTGGGAGAGCGAGTCGCGGTCCGCCGGCGGCACGCGGGTCGCGTCGATCACGACGGCGGAGAAGGCCTCGGTGGCCAGGCGCAGCGCGGCGGCGCGGGCGTCGGGCGAGGCGACCAGCTCGAACTCCCGGCCGACCATGGACGGCGCCATCTCGTTGACGAGCGCGGTATCGGCGCCGACGAGCAGGACGCGGCCCTTCGGGTTCACGCCAGGACCTCGGGTGCCAGCTTCGCGGTGAAATGGGCCAGGCGCGGCGACGCCGACACCAGCCGCAGCGGCCGGATCGACTTCGCGCGCCGGGCGACGTCGGAGACGACCTCGATCAGGAAGTCCACGTGGCTCTGCGTGTACACGCGGCGCGGGATCGCCAGGCGCACGAGCTCCATGCGCGCGGGCAGGAACTTCCCGTCCTCGCGGCGGCCGAACATCAGGGACCCGATCTCGACCGAGCGCACGCCCGCCGTCAGATACAGCTCGCAGGCCAGGGCCTGGGCCGGATAGCCGGAGGCCGGGATGTGCGGCAGCAGGCGCCGGGCGTCGAGGTAGACGGCGTGGCCGCCGGGCGGCTCCACGATCGGAACGCCCGCCTTGCGCAGGCCGTCTCCGAGGTATTCGATCGAGCGGATGCGGTACTCGAGATAGTGCTCGTCGAGGACCTCGCGCAGGCCGACGGCCATCGCTTCCAGGTCCCGGCCCGCCAGGCCGCCGTAGGTGGTGAAGCCCTCGCCGAGGATGAGCGTCTCGCGCGCCTCGTTCATCCACTTCTCGTCGTTGAGCGCGAGGAAGCCGCCGATGTTGACGAAGGCGTCCTTCTTCGCGCTCATCCAGCAGCCGTCGGCGTAGGAGAACATCTCCCGGACGATCTCGCGCACCGGCCGCGTGGCGTACCCGGACTCGCGGCGCTTGATGAACCAGGCGTTCTCGGCGAAGCGCGCGATGTCGAGGAAGAGCGGGACCTTGTAGTGCCGGGCGATCTCGGCGGCCGCGCGCAGGTTCGCCATCGAGACGGGCTGGCCGCCGAGGGAGTTGTTCGTCAGCGTCATCACGATCATCGTGACCCGCTCGCGGCCGAGCTCCTTGAGCTTCGCCTCGAGCGCGCGCAGGTCGATGTCGCCCTTGAAGTCGCCGGGCGACGCGAAGTCGAGCGCCTCGGGGACCGGCAGGTCGATCGCCTCGGCGCCGGACGCCTCGACGTTGGCGCGCGTCGTGTCGAAGTGGGAGTTCGAAAGGACGACCTTGCCCTTGCCGCCCGCGACGGAGAACAGGACCCGCTCGGCCGCGCGCCCCTGGTGGACGGGCATCACGAAGCGCAGGCCGGTCAGGTCGCGCACCGTCCGCTCCAGCTCGTAGAAGCTGCGCGCGCCGGCGTACGACTCGTCGCCGCGCATGATCGCCGACCACTGCTCGGCGGACATCGCCGAGGTGCCGGAGTCGGTCAGCAGGTCGATGAGGACCTTGTCGGCGGGGATGGAGAACAGGTTTTAGTCCGCGTCGCGCAGGGCCTTCTCGCGCTGCGCGCGCGTCGTGAAGCCGAGCGGCTCGACGCTCTTGATCTTGAACGGCTCGATGATCGTCTTCCAGCCCTCGTCCATCAGTTGGTCTCCGAGCCCGGGTGATACTCGCAGTCCTTGCAGCGGCAGAGCTTGCGCAGCATCTCGAAGGTGTAGATGCCCGTGCCGTGGCCGTCGCTGAACGCGAAGCTCAGCGCGTAGTTTCCGACGACGTCGGCGCGCGTGGCGCCGAGGGTTTCGGGCACGGTCGCGGGATCGAGCAGGGATTCCCCCGTCCACTCGTCCTTGCACATGGCGCAGGGACAATGGCGGCGCAGAAGATGGAAGGGCAGCTCGGTCTGGTGGCCGTCGTCCCAGACGATGCGCAGGCGGGCGTCCTCGACTTTCTCGATGGAGCGGGGAGTGAAATTCAGCATGACAGGGTTCTTCAGAATTTTATTATATCATCTCCGCACTATTAAAGGAGAGCCCATGTACCGCAACGCCATCGCCGCCGCCGCGCTGATTGCCGCCCTCGTTCCCGCCGCCCACGCCGCGGCCGTCCCCGGCGACTTCGACGTCGTGCGCGTCAACGGCACGGCCATCCGGCAGTCCGAGGTGCTGGAGCGCCTCTGGAAGCGCTACGGCTCCCAGACGCTCGAGGAGATGATCGACGAGCTGCTCATGCGCCAGGCCGCGGCCTCCAAGAAGATCACGGCCGCCCCCGCCGAGGTGGACCGCCGCTTCGCCCGGCTCCAGGCCCAGTTCGGCAGCCGCGAGCTCCTCGTCAGCCAGCTCGAGCAGGCCGGGACGACGGTCGCCAAGGTCCGGGAGGACCTCGCCGAGGAGCTCGTGCGGGAGCGCCTCGTCATGGACGCCAAAGGCATCAAGGTCGGCGACGACGAGCTGAAGAAGGCCTTCGACGCCAACAAGGACAAGCTCGGCAAGCCCGAGGCCGTGCACCTGCGCCACATCCTGGCGAAGAACGAGGCCGACGCGAACGAGCTCGCCGCCAAGATCAAGGGCGGCGCGGACTTTCAGGCCCTGGCCCGCGAGAAGTCGCTGGCCGCCAGCGGCAAGGCCGCCGGAGGCGACTACGGCTTCGTCTCGCGCGGGATGCTGCCTCCCGAGATCGACGAGGTCGCCTTCTCCCTCGACGCCGGCGAGCTGAAGATCGTTCCCGGCCCCCGCGGCCAGCACATCCTCCAGGTCGTCGCCAAGCGCGCCGCCCAGGCCGCGTCGTTCGACGAGGTCAAGGAAGACCTCCGCGAGATGCTCCTCGCCGAGAAGCTCAAGGACGCCTCCCAGCCGTACCTCCTCGAGCTGCGCCGCAAGGCCGACATCAAGACGCCCGGCCGGCCCAAAGGCAAGTAGTTAGGTCCTCCGGACCCGGCTTTCCGGGCCCTTTGCCTCGCGGTCCTTGGGCCCTATACCCCTGAGCCGGCCGGGGGGACGCAGGCTATACTGGCGTCAATGCGTCGAATGTGGCGGCTCGCGCTCGCCCTCATCGTCGCCGGACCCGGGCCGGTCTTCGCCCAAGTCGCGGCACCCGTCCGGGTCAGCCTCAGCGCCCCGATCGCGCCGGTCTCCGGCTCGTTCGGCACGGCGGGATCGTTCGTCCCGGGTCCGACCCCGGTCGCCCCCGGACTTTCCGGCTCCGCTCTGACGGCCCCGGCTCTCGCGCCGTCCCTCGCCGCGCCGGCGGCCGCGATCCCCGCGCTGCCGGCCGCCGCCGTTGCGTCCGCGCTCGCCGCCCGGCCGGTCCTGCCCGCCGCGGCCAAGCCGAGCAAGCCCGCCCGCCCCGGCGAGCAGCAGGCGCCGAAGACCGCCCTCGAGGGCCTGAAGACCGAGCTCGAGACCCCGGCCCCCGACGCTCGCGACCTCGCCGGCGGCCGCGAGCACGCCGCGCGCTCCTTCGAGGCCAAGCTCGGCGTCGAGTCCTACGTCCCCGCTTCCCTGGCCGCCTTCACCGAGGGCGCGTTCCACCCGCTCGCCAAGGTCAAGACGCCCCCGCCCGCCCAGCCCGGCGACGACGGCGGCGGCCCGACGACCCCCCGCCCGGTCGCGTTCAACGGGGAGAACTTCCCCTCGGTCGCCTTCCGGCCGAACGAGCCCGTCGAGTCTCACATCGTCCGGGCCATCGAGACCGCGAAGGACTCCATCCAGATCGCGCTGTACGAGTTCACCTCGCGCGGGATCCTCAAGGCCCTGCTCGCCGCCAAGAAGCGCGGCGTCAAGGTCGAGGTGATCCTGTGCGACACCAGCGTCAACCCGCGCAACGAGCCCGACGCCGACTACAAGCGCTACCGCAGCGAGCAGATCTGGGCACTGATCCGCAACCAGGTCGACGTCACCGTGATCGGCAGCCCGACCAAGTACGGCATCAACCACCACAAGTTCGCCGTGTTCGACGGCAAGATGGCCGAGTTCGGCTCTTACAACTGGACCTACACCTCGGAGAAGAACCACTACGAGAACGTCCTCTTCTCCGCCGACGCCGACCGCGTCAAGGCCTACCAGGACGCCTGGGCGCATCTGCGGGCGCTCAGCGTCAGCGTCGCCGAGTCGGCGACGAAGCAGTGGACGCTCGACATCCCCGCGCCTCCCTCCGACGCGCAGAAGCGGATCGTCTTCAACGGGACCAGACTGCCGGCCTGGATCTTCAACCCCGGCGAGCTGTTCGAGGACTCGATCGCCGCCGCGATCGACGCCTCCAAGACCGCCGTCGACGCCGCGGCCTTCGTCATCACCTCCCGCAAGATCATCGACGCCCTGGAGCGCGCCGTCAAGCGCGGCGTGAAGGTCCGCCTCGTCGCCGACAAGAGCCAGACCCAGCACGAGCACGTCCAGCTCTTCCTGGGCTGGCTGCAGCGCCGCGGCATCCAGGTCCGCATCCTCGGCGGCCCGAACGGCGAGGAGAGCGACTACCCGCTCGCCGAGAAGATGCACAACAAGTACTTCATCTTCGACGGCGAACTCGTGGAGACCGGCTCGGGCAACGCGAGCAAGAACGCGGGCATCGCCAACTTCGAGAACGCGAACTTCATCGACGACAAGACCGACGTCGCGGCCTTCGCGAAGACGTTCCAGCACATGTTCGACATCGCGGAGACGGCCCCGGCCTACCCCGAGGGCGAGGTCCCGACCGACGCGCAGATGCGCGAGAACGCCCTCGAGCCGCGCGGGCCGCCCCCGGCGCCCGAGCCCGGCCACGATCCGCTGCCCCCGGCCCGCCGGGTCGCCTTCAACGGCGTGGACTTTCCCGCGAGCGCCATCCGCCCTCATGAGCCGATCGAGGCCGAGCTCGTCAAGCAGATCGACGCCGCCGCCAAGACGCTGCGCATCGCGATGTACGAGTTCAACATGGAGAGCGTCTGGGACGCGCTCCACCGGGCGAAGAAGCGCGGGGTCAAGATCGAGGTCGTGCTCGACCGCAGCCACGTGTACACGACCGGCTACGAGGACGACGGCGTCACCCCGCGCAAGCCGAAGCAGATGATCGTCGACCTCATCAAGGAAGGCTTCGACGTGCTCCTCCTCAAGGGCCGCCTCGGCGGCATCATGCACAACAAGTTCATCATCGCCGACGACGGCCTCGTCTCGATGGGCTCCTTCAACTACACCCGTCAGTCGGAGGAGGACCATTACGAGAACGTCTTCTTCTCCATCGAGAAGGCCCGCGTCTCGGGCTACGTCAGGTATTTCGACTACATGCGCGCCCTCGCCGAGGACGTCGACATGGACAAGCTCGACGAGGTGGTCAACCGGACCGACGCCGCCCTGCCCGAGGCCGACGACGCCGAGCCCGAGATGGCCGGCAGGAGCAAGCCCCTGCCGCCCGATCCCCCGATGGAGACCGACAAGCCGATCAAGCTCGGCCGCCAGCGCTTCCCGGTCCACATGTTCTCGCCCAACGCGGGCATCGAGCAGGCCTTGATCCGGGCGATCGAGGCCTCGAAAGCCACGATACAGGTCGCGATGTTCAGCTTCTTCTCCCAGCCGATCGCCGAGGCGCTGCTGCGCGCCAAGGAGCGGGGCGTCGACGTCCGGATCGTCATGGACAAGAGCCAGACCGGGACCTCGAAGCTCGACGAGTGGTTCGCCTGGCACGGCTTCGATCTGCGTCTGATCGCCGGACCCGACCGGACGCGCGACCCGCGCTACCAGAAGATGCACAACAAGTTCGCCATCTTCGACGGGAAGATGCTCGAGAGCGGCTCCTTCAACTTCTCGTCGCGCGCCGAGACCCTGAGCTTCGAGAACGCGAACTTCTTCAACGACGCCGACGAGATCGCGCGCTACGCGGCCGCCTTCCTGCAGATGTTCGAGCGGGGCATGAAGCCGCGCGCGCCGAGGCGCGAGCCGAAGTTCGCGGTCCCCGCCTCCACGCCCGACGCGTAGCTCAGCGCGCGCGCTTCGAGGGACGGTGGACGCGGATGTTCAGGCCTCGCGTCCGGGAGGACTCCAGGATGCGGACCTCGCCGACGTGTCCGGGGCGGTCGGGGTGCGCCCGCCGCAGACCCTTCTTCGCCTTCCTTTCGGTGGCCATAAAGGCACCTCCTGAACCCTTTGAGTATAACCCCGGACGCCCGAACGGGAGCGTAAACCTATTATTTGGCCCTCGTGACCTCCTGCGAGGCCGTCAAGAATCGTACAATGACCTTCATGGCTAACAACATCTATGTCGGCGGCTTCCCTTATAAGACCACGAAGGAAGACCTGGCCAAGCTCTTCTCCGCGTGCGGCACCGTCCTGAGCGCCAAGGTGATCCTCGACCGCGAGACCGGACGCCCCAAGGGGTTCGGGTTCGTCGAGATGTCCACCGACGCCGAGGCTAAGGCCGCCGTCGAGAAGCTCAACGGCGCGTTCGTCGGCGACCGGAAGATCTTCGTCGTCGAGGGCCGCCCCCAGAAGGACCGTCCCGCGGGCTACGCGCCCAAGCCCAGCTTCGCCGCGCCCGCCGGCGATCCGCCGAAGGCGAATCGGCCCGGCTTCGTCGAACGCCGCTCCGGCAAGGACCGCCGCGGCCAGCCCGCCGCCTCGGACCGCCGCGACTCCGCGCCGCCTCCCGCAGCGCCCGCCGCCCCCGCCGCCCCGTTCGCGAAGAAGCCCTGGGTCAAGAAGCCTTTCGACGCGGCGAAGAAGCCTTGGGAGAAGAAGCCCTTCGACGCCGCGAAGAAGCCTTGGGAGAGGAAGCCCTTCGACGCCGCGAAGAAGCCTTGGGAGAAGAAGCCCTTCGACGCCGCCAAGAAGCCGTTCGAGCGCAAGCCGCCCGTGCGGGGCCCGAAGTGGGTTCCTAAAAAGGACTAGCGAACCCGCTCATGCGCGATAATCCCGGACCCATGGCCAGATTCCCTCTGCTGCTGGCCGCGCTGCTGATCGCCGCTCCCGTCCGCGCCGACGAGGCCTCCTCCCGGCTCTTCGCCGACTACTGGGCGGCCCAGATGCGCCTCTCCCCCCTGCTCGCCACGTTCTACGGCGAGCGCGGGCACGACGACCGGCTCGACGACAACAGCCCCGCCGGCCGCGCCGAACGCAGGACGGCCGACGAGGCCCTGCTCAAGCGGGCGCGCGCGCTCAACCTCAAGGCCTTGACGCCCGAGGAGCGCCTGTCGGTGGAAGTGATGAAGGCCATGCTCGACGACGAGCTCGACGGCCTCTCGTTCCCGTTCCCGGAGTTCGAGGTCGACCACATGGACGGCGGCCAGTCGTGGATCCCGACCGTCATCCAGACCGCCCAGCCGATGAGGGACGCCGCGGACGCCGCCGCGCTCGAGAGGCGCCTGAAGGCGGTGCCGCTCTACCTCAAGCGCCACCGCGAGAACGTCGCCTCGGGCCTGAAGACCGGCCGCGTCGCCGCGCGCGTCCCGACCGAGAAGCTGATCCGCCAGCTCGAAGAGATGCTCGCTGCCCCCGTCGACGAGTCGCCCTACGCGGAGGCGTGCGAGCGCCTGCCGGAGCCCCTGCTTTCGGAGTGGAAGCCCCGCCTGCTGAAGATCGTCTCGGACGAGGTGCTGCCCGCCGTCAAGGAGCTGGCGGATTTCCTCAAGGACGGCTATCTCGAGAAGACGCGGACCGGCGGGGACATCGGCCTGTCCGCCGTGCCGGGCGGGCGCGCGATGTACCGGCATAAGATCCGCTCCCACACCACCGCGGACAAGTCCGCCGACGAGCTTCACAGGATCGGCCTCGCCGAGCTCGAGGTCCTCCGCGGCGAGATGACGCAGATCGCCCGGCGCGCCGGCCACGCGGGGGACCTGGAGAGCTATCTCGAGACCGTGCGGGCGGATCCCGCCAACTTCTTCAAGACGCGCGAGGAGGTGCTCAAGGACGCGGAGCTCCTCGTCGGCAGGGCGACGGCGAGGCTTCCGGAATGGTTCGGGACCTTGCCGCGGACCGCCCTCGTCGTGAAGCCCGTCGAGGCGTTCCAGGAGAAGAACGAGGCGGCGGCCCGCTACTTCCAGCCCCCGACCGATCTCTCCCGGCCCGGCGCGTACTACATCAACACGTACAAGCCGGAGTCGCGCCCGCGCTTCTCGATGACCTCGCTCGCCGTCCATGAGGGCGTGCCGGGGCATCACCTGCAGATCGCGCTCGCGCTCGAGAACAGGGAGCTGCCGCAGTTCCGCCGCAGCGCCGGCTTCACCGCGTACGTCGAGGGCTGGGCGCTGTACGCCGAGCGCCTCGGCGACGAGATGGGCCTGTACGGGGACGACCTCTCGCGGCTCGGCATGCTCTCCGACCAGGCCCTGCGCGCCGCGCGCCTCGTCGTCGACACCGGGATCCACGCGAAAGGCTGGACGCGGGAAAAGGCGGTCGAGTTCATGCGCTCCAACACCCCGATGTCGCGGGAGGAGATCGAGGCCGAGGTGGACCGCTACACCGTCTGGCCCGGACAGGCGCTCGCCTACAAGGTCGGTCAGCTGGAGATCGCGGCCCTGCGCGACGAGGTCAAGGCGCGCACCGGCCGCCGCTTCGACATCAAGGCCTTCCACGACGCCGTCCTGCGGCACGGCCCTCTTCCCCTGCCCGTGCTCCGCGGCTCGGTCCTTGAGACGTTCCCCTCGAGATAGCGGGGGCCGGTCCGATCACGAAGGTCCTGTTTCGCCGGGGACTTTCATATAATACCGGCGTGGCCGCTCCCAAGAAAGTGCCGCGCCCTCGTTCCCCCGGCGCCTCCGAGCTGTCCTATCACGCCGCGCTGCTGGCGGCCCAGCTGGAAAGCTCTCCCGACGGCATCCTCGTCGTCGATCCGAAGGGGATGATCGTCTCGCGAAACAAGAGGTTCGTGGAGATGTGGGGCATCCCGGAGGCCGTGCTGGCGACCGGCTCCGACGAGCAGGCGATCGCGAGCGTGCTGTCGAAGCTCGTCGATCCGGAGGGCTTCGTCGAGCGGGTGCGGCACCTGTATCAGCATCCGGACGAGAAGAGCTCCGACGAGCTCGCGCTGCGCGACGGGCGGGTCTTCGAGCGCTACTCGAGCCCGGTGGTCGGCGAGGACGGGCGCCGCTACGGGCGCATCTGGAACTTCCACGACATCACCGACCGCGTGCGCCACGACAAGGAGATCGGCGAGAAGACCGAGGCGCTCGCCCAGTCCAACGCCGAGCTCGAGATGTACGCCTACGCGGCCTCCCACGACCTCAGCGCGCCGCTGCGCCGGATCATCGGCTTCGGCGACCTCCTGGAGGCTCGCGCGAAGAGCAAGCTCGACGCCGGCGACCTCGACTACGTCGAGCGCATCAGGCGGTCGGCCGCCGCCGCGCTGAAGCTCGTGACCGACATGCTCACCTTGTCCCGGATCGGACGAGACGCCCTCCCCATCGAGGACGTCGACCTGAACGCCGTCCTCGCCGAGGTGAGGTCCGACCTGGCCGCCGAGATCGCCGCCTCCGGCGCCCGCATCGAGGCTGGGCCCCTGCCGGTCGTGCGCGCGCACGCGATCCCGATGCACAACCTCCTGCTGAACCTGGTCTCCAACGCCGTCAAGTTCCGGCGCCCCGACCGGCCTCCCGTCGTGAGGATCGCCGGCCGGCGGGACGGCGACGTCCTGGAGATCACCGTCGCCGACGACGGCATCGGCTTCGACCCGGCGTACGCGGAGAAGATCTTCCAGCCGTTCCTGCGCCTGCACGCCTCCAGCGACTACTCGGGCAGCGGCATCGGCCTGGCGATCTGCCGCCGCGTCGCCCTGCGCTACGGCGGGACTTTGACCGCCGACGGCGTCCCCGGCGCCGGCTCCACGTTCACGCTCCGCCTCCCCGCGGGCCTCCTCGCCCGCTGACCGATAATACCGGATATTCATTTCCGGAATTGCTAGACTCTTCCTACCGCTCTGCGGAGGAGGAGGCGAACGATGAAGCCCGCGATCAAAGAACTCATGGACGACCACCAGACCATCCTGCGCATGCTGCGCGCGCTCAACGGGATGTGCCTGCGCCTCGGCGAGAGCAAGACCGTGGCGCTGGCCGACCTCGACGCCGCGCTCGACTTCATCAAGGTCTTCGCCGACCACGCCCACCACGGGAAGGAGGAGGACCTCTTGTTCCCCGCGATGGAGGAAGCCGGGTTCCCGCGCCAGGGCGGCCCCATCGCGGTGATGCTCATGGAGCACGCCCAAGGACGCGCGTACGTCAAGCTGCTGTCCGAGGCGCTCGAACGCGTCCGCGCCGGCGAGACGGCCGCGCTGAAGGACGCCGCCCGCGCCGCCTCGGGCTATTCCGCCCTCCTCGCCGCGCACATCGGCAAGGAGGACGGCATCCTCTACCCGATGGCGATGGAAGCCCTCCCCGAGGCGCGCTGGACGGCTCTTAAGGAACAGTTCGACCGCGTCGAGGCCGAGCGCATGGGCCCCGAGCGCCGGGCCGGGTATATCGCGCTCGTCGATCGATTGCTGGCCGCTTATCCCGCGCCGGAGCTGGCTCGCCCCTCCGGCGGGATGTGCCATTGAGCCCGGACAGCTGACGCCCCCCGCGAAAAACAGCGCCCGCCGGGCCGTCGTGTAGTATGATTTCTTCCATGAACGAACCCAAAGTGGAAGTGATGGGCGAGGAATTCCTCGACCTGCCCGAGGACCATCCCGGCCTCAAGTCGAAGCTGACCCCGGCCCAGCTCGAGATGCGGTGGTACAAGAAGGTCTACCAGGGCGACGACATGCCCCAGCTGACCCTTCGCGCCGTCGTCATGGGCTCGTTCCTCGGCGGCTTCATGGCCCTGTCCAATCTGTACGTCGGCCTCAAGACCGGCTGGGGCCTGGGCGTCGCCATCACGGCCTGCATCCTCTCCTACGCCATCCACAAGACGATGATGGCGGCCTTCCCGCGCTGGTTCCCGACGGAGATGTCCATCCTCGAGAACAACTGCATGCAGTCCACCGCCTCCTCGGCCGGCTACTCCACCGGCGGCACGATGACGAGCGCGATCGCGGCCTACCTGATGGTCACCGGGCACCACATGCCCTGGCCGACCTTGGCCTTCTGGACCCTTTTCCTGTCGGCGCTCGGCGTGTTCATGGCCATCCCGATGAAGCGGCAGATGATCAACGTCGAGCAGCTCAAGTTCCCCAGCGGCATCGCCGCCGCCGAGACCCTGAAGAGCCTCCACTCCAAGGGCGCGGAAGCGGCCCTGAAGGCGCGCTCGCTGGGCCTCGCCGGCGTCGTCGGCGGCGTCGTCGCCTGGCTGCGCGACGCGGGCAAGCCCTTCGCCATCCCCGGCAGCCTGGACTTCCCCGGCTCCATCGGCGGCTACGCCCTCTCCAAGTACACGATCTCCTTCGAGATGAGCACCATCATGCTCGCCGCCGGCGCCATCATGGGCTGGAAGATCGCGTGGTCCTTGCTCCTCGGCGCCTGCATCAACTACGGCGTGCTCGCCCCGTGGATGGTGAGCCTCGGCGCCATCGACGGAACCAAGCTCGGCTACCGGGCCATCGTGACGTGGTCCACGTGGACCGGCGCCTCGATGATGGTCACCTCGGGCCTGTTCATGTTCCTGCTCCAGTGGAAGACCATCGTGCGCGCCTTCAGCGGCATGGCGTCCCTCGTCTCCGCCCAGGGCGCGAAGCGCAAGAACACCGCGACCGAGGACGCGATGGAGGCCATCGAGGTCCCCAGCTCGTGGTTCCTGCTGGGCACCGCGTTGTCGGGCCTGGGCGTCGTCGCCGTGCTCTACTTCGCCTTCGAGACGCGCTGGTGGATGGGCTGCGTCGCGGTCCTCATGACCTTCTTCCTCTCCATCGTGGCCTGCCGCGTGACCGGAGAGTCGGACACCACGCCGATCGGCGCCATGGGCAAGATCACCCAGCTCGCGTTCGGCTTCCTGGCTCCCGCCGACATCGCGACGAACCTGATGACCGCCAGCGCGACGGCGGGCGCGGCCGGCGCGTCGGCCGACCTGCTCACCGACCTCAAGAGCGGCTACCTGCTCGGCGCCAACCCGCGCAAGCAGTTCATCGCCCAGTTCCTGGGCATCTTCGCGGGCACCCTCGTCGTGATCCCGGCCTTCTATCTGCTCGTGCCGACGGCCGCGTCCTTGGGCACCAACCAGTGGCCCGCCCCGTCCGCGCAGGTCTGGGCGGCGGTGGCCAAGCTCCTGGCCACGGGCATCCACGCCCTGCATCCCACGGCCCGCAACGGCATGATCATCGGCGGCATCCTCGGCATCCTCATCCCGCTCGTCGAGAAGAGCCTCCCGAAATACCAGAAGTACATCCCCTCGGCGACGGGCCTGGGGCTGTCCATGGTCATCCCCTTCTTCAACTCCCTGTCCATGTTCCTCGGCGCGCTGATCGCGCTGATCCTGGAGGAGAAGAAGCCCGCGTTCGCGGACCGCTACATCATCACCGTCAGCTCCGGCCTCATCGCCGGCGAGTCGCTGATCGGCGTGGCCGTCGCGCTGCTCGCGGCGACGGGGATGCTGAACTAGCCGCCGCGGATGTCCCCCATCGCGGCTCTCGTCGTCGACTGGGCCATCACGGCGCTGTGGCCGCTGATCGGCGCGTTCGGGATGACGCATTTCTCCGGAGCGCTCTTCGCGACCGGCGGCCTGGTCGTCGGCCTGGCCGCGATGTCCCCGTGGCTGCTGGCCAAGGGCCGCTGGCGGCGCGTCGTCGCGCGGGAGATCGCCCCGTCGCTGGCGATGATGGGACTGTGCAGCGGCGCGGCCACGGTCATCTATATCTCCGCACTCGCGCACACGACCCCCGCCAACGCCGCGATCGTCGCCCAGGTCGAGGTCCTCTACTCGGCCGCGCTGACCGCGTGGCTGCTCGGCGAGCGGCCCACGCTCAAGCTCACGCTCGCGGCACTCCTGGTCATGAGCGGCACCGGCCTCGTCATGATGCACGACCTCTCCTCGCCGCGCTGGAAGGGCGACCTGATGATCCTCTGCACGCCGTGGCTGTATCAGCTCTCGCACATCTTCGCCAAGCGCCTTCCCCGGGACCTCGACGCGCTGACCTTGTCCGGCGGGCGCGTGTTCTACGGCATCCTGACGATGATCCCGGTCTGCCTGTGGACGCTCCTCCACGACGGCCGCTGGTCCTGGTCGCCCGAGGCGCTCGGCTTCCTCGTTCTGCAGGGCCTGCTCATGTCGTCTCTGAACTTCGTCCTCTGGTACATGGCGATCCGCAACATGGACCTCTCCAAGGCGACGACCTTCATGCTCTCCTACCCGGCGCTGACCCTCGTGTTCTCCTGGGCCCTCGGCCGGGACGCGATCCAGGGCGTCCAGATCATCGGGCTGGCGTGCTCGTTCTCCGGGGCGGTCTGGACCGCTCGCCTCACCCAGGAGGCGCGTCAGCACGCCGCCGAAGCCCTCCCCGTCGCGCTATAATCCCCTCATGGACAAGAAGCCCGTTCCCTTCAAGAAGACCGTCTTCGTCTGCGTGAACGTCCGCCATGGCGGGCGCGTCGCCTGCGGGAACCCCGGCCGCGGCGGAGTCGAGCTGTGCGAGTCGCTCAAGCACGCGGTCAAGGAGAAGGGCCTCAAGGGCAAGGTGCGCGTCGCGAAATCAGGCTGCCTCGACCTGTGCGAGCAGGGCCCCAACGCCTTCGTCTATCCCGGCGGGGAATGGCTCTCCGGGGTGACCGCGGCCGACGTGCCCGAGATCATCAAGAAGCTGGAGGACTAGGACGACGATGCTCGCCGGACTCGCCGTCGCCCTCGCCGCCGCGGCCTCGGCCGCGCCGCTGACCCTGCCCGAGGCGATGCGCCTCGCCGTCGAGCGCTCCCCCGAGGCGGCCGCCGCGCGCGCGCGCCGCGATTCGGCCGCCCTCGAGGAGCCGCTGCTGCTCTCGAACCTCGACCCCAAGGCGCTCGGCTCCTACTCCTATCAGGACGACCGCGCGCCGCGAACGGCGCCCGCGTTCCAGGGCGCGCGCGCGCGCACCGAGCGCTGGGAGACGGGGCTGTCCCAGACGACCCTGCTCGGCACCGAGGCGAAGCTCGTCTGGCGCGGCGAGCGCCTCGTCAACCCGTCGGCCTTCCGGCCGGTCGACCCGACCGTCGACTCCCGCCTCGCGTTCGAGCTCAAGCAGAGGCTGCTGCGCTACTTCTGGG
The DNA here is from genome assembly GCA_016182905.1 of Elusimicrobiota bacterium. NCBI lineage: Bacteria > Pseudomonadati > Elusimicrobiota > Elusimicrobiota bacterium. The sequence goes on along the minus strand of JACPFR010000041.1, from coordinate 16,590 downwards.
GCCGCCCCGACGTCGCCCGGCGCTCCCGCGCCCGCTCCGGCGCGGCCGCGGCCGCCGCCGACTTCGCGCTCGCCCGCGCCGCCGCCGCGTCGGCGGCCGCCTCCGCCGTCATCGAGCTGCGCGCCGCCCAGCGGCTCCAGGTCATCCGCGAGGAGGCGGTGGCGGACGCGCGGCTCCTCCTGAAGCGGACCGAGGAGAAGCGCCGCTACGGCACCGCCGAGGCCTCGGACAAGCTCCAGGCCCAGGCCGCCCTCGAGTCGGCGGAGACCGAGCTCCTGCTCGCCCTCTCCGCGCGCGAGCGGGCCCGTCATGCGCTCTCCGCCGCCCTTCGCGCCGAGGGCCCGGCGCAGGACCTCGAGGTCTCGACCGCCGCCCCGAGCGGGCTGCCCGCCGACGCGGACCTCCCCCCGGGCGAGACCGAGGCGCTCGCCGCCCGCCCCGACCTCGCGAGCGCCCGGAGCCGGCGCGACGCGCTGCTGTGGGCCGCGCGCGTCGCGGACCTCGACGCCCTGCCGGACCTCTCGCTCGACGCGTCCTACGCCTTCGGCGGCCTCGACTCGACCTACGGCGGCGCGTGGAGCGACATGCGCGGCTGGCGTCACCCCGTCGCGGCGGTGGGCATGAGCGTCGTCGTCCCGCTGACCTTCCGGCAGGAGCGGCTCACGCGCCGCCAGGCGGCCCTCGCCCTCTCCGCCGCCGAGGCCGAGCTCGCCGGCGCCGAGAACGCCGCCCGCCGCGCCTGGCGCGACGGCCGGGAGACCCTGTCGCTGTCCCGCCGCCGCCTCGCGGCCGCCCGCCGCCTCGAGGCGATCGAGCGCGACAAGCTCGCCGCGGGCGAGTCCGACTTCCGCAGCGGCCGGGCCACGACGGACCTGCTCGTCCGTTTCCAGCAGGACCTGCGGCGCGCGCGCGCCGAGCTCACGCGGGCCGAGACCGACGAGGCCCTCGCCCTCCTCGAGCTCGCCCGCCAGGCCGGCGTCGCCGGAGGCCCGTGATCCAGTTCTTCCTCCGCCGCCCCGTCCTCTCCAACCTCATCACCTTCGTCCTCTGCGTGATCGGCGGCTGGCACTTCTTCACCTCGCGCCGGGAGGCCTTCCCGGACATCAAGTTCGACATCGTCCTCGTCAGCACCCCCTATCCCGGCGCCTCCCCCGAGGAGGTCGAGACCCTCGTCACCCGCAAGATCGAGGACCAGGTCCGTGGCGTCTCCGGCGTCGACCGCGCGGAGAGCTGGTCCCTCGAGAACCTCTCCATCATCGTGCTGCGCCTCGACGAGGACCTCACCCAGCGCGAGAAGGACAAGGCGGTCAACGACCTCTACCAGGCGGCCCAGCGCGTCGAGGACCTGCCCGACCTCGCCGACAAGCCGATCGTCCAGGAGCTGACCGCCGACCGCCCGCTGATCACCCTCTCCGTCGCCGGCGGCACGGACGAGGAGCGGGACCGCTTCGCCGAGGAGCTCAAGGACCAGGTCGAGGAGCTCGACGGCGTCTCCCGCGTCGCCTTCAAGGGCGATCGCGAGCGGGAGGTCCTGGTCGAGGTCGACCGCGAGAAGCTCGCGCGCCACCGCCTGACCATGGGCGAGGTCGCCGCCGCGATCCGCGGCCGCAACGTCGACCGCTCGGCCGGCTCGACCTGGGCCGGCACCCTCGAGAACTGGGTGCGCGTGCGCGGCGCCGTCTTCACCCCGGAGGAGGTCGGCTCCATCGTCGTGCGCGGCAACGAGGCGCGCGAGAACCTGCGCGTGCGCGACCTCGCCCGCGTCGCCGCCGGCTTCGCGGAAGGGGCCATCCGCACGCGCGCCGGCGGCAAGCCCTCGATCGAGCTCCACGTCAGCAAGCACAAGTCCGCCGACGTGATCGAGCTGACCGGGCGCGTGATGAGGCTGCGCGACGAACAGGCCGCGCGGGCCGCGGCGAAGGGCCTGGAGCTCGTGATCTCCGACGACGTGAGCTTCTTCGTCAAGCGCCGGCTCAAGGTCATGACCGGCAACATGCTCCAGGGCGGCTTCCTGATCCTCGCCGCGCTGTTCCTGTTCCTCGACTGGCGCCTGGCCGCGGTCGCGGCGCTGGGCGTGCCGATCTCCTTCGCCTCCGCCCTCGTCTTCGCCGTGCCGCTCGGCTTCACCTTCAACCTGATGTCCCTGCTCGCCTTCATCATCGTCCTCGGCATGCTCGACGACGACTCCGTCGTCGTCGCGGAGAACATCTACAAGCACCTGGAGCGGGGCAAGGAGCCGTTCGACGCCGCCGTGGACGGCACGCGCGAGGTGATGTGGCCCGTGCTCGGCTCGGTCATGGTCTCCTCGTGCGCGTTCCTGCCGTTCGCGATGATGACCGGCATCATGGGCAAGTTCCTGTTCATGATCCCGGTCGTCGTCATCATGTGCTTCGCGGCGAGCCTGTTCGAGGCCTTCTTCATCCTGCCCGGCCACGTCCTCGAGCTGCTGCCGTTCGGCAAGCCCGTCGGCGAGAGCGCGGGCGGGCGCTGGTACCTGGCCGGCGTGGGCTGGTACCGCCGCGCGATCACCTGGGTGATCTCCCACCGAGGCAAGTTCGCGCTGCTGCTGCTCGCCTTCCTCCTCTTCACCTCCGGCGTCGCCTACTGGCGCCTGAAGTTCGTCCTCTTCCCGGAGGGCCTCATCGACCAGTTCTTCATCCAGGTCGAGATGCCCCCGGGGACGAACCTTGAGGCGACCGAGGACGCCGTGCGGCACGTCGAGAAGGCCGTCGCCGGCCTGCCTCCCTCCGAGCTCGAGGTCCAGACCGCGGCCGTCGGGCTGAAGGGGCAGGAGGATCAGGAGCGCCTCGGCACCAACTACGGCCAGGTGCGCGTGTACCTCACCCCCGAGGAGAAGCGCCCGCGCCGCACCAAGGAGATCGTCGCCGACCTGCGCGCCCGCATCGGCCTGCCGCCGGGCGCGGCCGGCGTCACCATCAACGAGCTCGCCCCGGGACCGCCCGTAGGCGAGGCGATCATGGTGCGCGTGCGCGGGCGCGAGCCCGCGGTCAACCGCGAGATCGCCCTCGAGATCAGGGCCTACCTCCAGTCCCTGAAGGGCGTCTCCGACATCCGGGACTCCCTCGAGGACGGCAAGTGGCAGTGGCGCGTGATCCCCGACGAGATCGAGGCCGCCTTCGCCGGCGTCGACGCCGAGAGCATCGCGCGCGACCTGTTCTACGCGGTCGACGGCATGAAGGCCTCCCGCATCCAGCTCCCCGACGAGGAGGTCGAGATACGCCTGCGCCTGAAGCCCGAGCAGCGCGACTCGCCGCAGGACCTGCTCGGCCTCGACGCCCTCAATCCGAAAGGTCAGGCCGTGCGCCTGTCGCGCGTGGCCCGCATCGAGGAGAAGCGCGGGGCCCCGTTCCTGCCGCGCTACAACTACAAGCCCGCGGTCTCCGTCTACGCCGACGTGGACGAGGAGGTCGTCACCTCGCGCGAGGCCAACCGCCTCCTGAAGGAGAAGTTCGCCGACGTGCCGAAGCGCTTCCCCGGCTACGAGCTGGTCTACGGCGGCGAGGAGGAGGAGACCGCGAAGTCGATGCGCTCGCTCGCCCGCTCCTTCGGCGTCGCGGTCATGCTCGACTTCGTGATCCTCGCCGTGCTTTTCGGCTCCTACGTGCAGCCCTTCATCATCCTGCTGACGGTCCCGATCGGCCTGATCGGCGTGGTCTACGCGCTGCTCGTCCACGGCCAGCCGGCGTCGTTCATGGCCATGCTCGGCGTCGTGGCGATGACGGGCGTCGTCGTCAACAACGCCATCGTGATCGTCAACTTCATCAACGAGAAGCGCGCCGCTGGGGTGCCCGTCGAGCAGGCCGCCGTGGACGCCGGGGCGGAACGGCTGCGGGCCATCTTCGCGAGCTCGATCACGACCTTGCTGGGGCTGTTCCCCACGGCGTACGGCTTCGGCGGCTACGAGCCCTTCGTGGCGCCCATGGCGCTGGCTCTCGCCTGGGGCCTGACCTTCGCGATGCCGATGACGGTGTTCCTCATCCCGGCGGCGTACGTGACGGTGGACGGGTGGATGGCGTGGGTCAAGGCGCGCTGGGCGCGCTTGCTCAAGCGCGCATGATCCGCCCGCGCGCCATGCCGGCGAGCTAGAGGCTGCATCCGACGACCCGGATAAGCTCCGAATCCTCGGTCAAAAGAATCGTCTTAAAGGGTATGCGCTCGTTCTTCCAGGAATGAGATTCTTGGCCGATGTCCCTGAGGATGTGGGTCAGTTTATAGTAAAGGTTAGGATCGGACTTCCAAAGGCGATCGATGGATTTGACGATCAGGACATAGCCCGTGGAATCCGGCAGATAACGCAGGCAGTCGATCAGGGCATCCCAATTACGGCCGTAGGGCTCGGGAAATTCGAGCGCCTTGCCGAAGGCCTCGATGATTCCCGAGGGGCTCAGCGAGTCCGCCAAATCGATCGTTTGATGAAGGAATCCCAATCGAGAGGCCGCTTCATGCGCTTCGCGCTCTCGATCCGAGGAAAGGCAGCAGACGTGTTCTTTTTCGGAATCGGCGAGACGATCGGAGAGAGGGCGTGAGTAAGATGTCATGGTAAGGGGATGAAAGTATAGTAGTGATCGGGAGAGAAGTACATCTCTCCCTTGCCTCCAACGATGAGCCTCTCAAGACCTCTCTGCCCATCCGCGCCTGGAACGGTATATTCCGTGTAGTAACCATCCGGCCTCTCGGGCAGATGGCCCGGACCCTGATTTTTGAATGGGGTTCCGTCCTTCTTATACGGATTCTTGACCTGTGAACGAATCCGCTTGATCACCTCGCGTATGCGCTTCCATTGACTTTCGGTGATGTCCTCGGGCGTCCGCCCATTCGACGAGATGGGCTCATCCGGCGACACATCACTGCCCCGAGCCGTGTCCGCGCCGGCCCGCATCAGCAGGGGGGCGGCCGCCACCGCTCCTGCGACAGCGGCTTGTGTCACGGAGATACCGCTCCCGGCGGCGACGGAACCCGCGGCGGGCCCGCCGGCCGCAGCGAGCATCATCCCCCCGCCCCCGACTCCGGCCGCCGGTAAAATCAACCAACCGGCGACTGCGACGGCGACGACGCCCGCGGCGATCGTCGTCTTGGGATTCTCTCTGACGAATTCCTCTGCTTTGAAATACAGATTAGCCGCTCGGTCAACCGCCTGATCCTCGGTCTTCTGCACGAATTCCCCGGCCTCTTCGCGGGCGTGCTTGAGTGCGAGGCCGAAGCCGATAAGCGTAAGGCTTCCCCCCAAGGCATAAGGCAGCCACGGCATGCCGCGAGATGACGTCTGTGTGGAGTCATGGTAGACCTCGGGTGGAGCGGACGAGGGACCGAGCCGGATGGCCGGCTTCAGCGGCCGTTCGTCGAGGGGACGCTCCGGGTTCAAGCCCCCGACCTCTCCGCTCGGGACGACGGAGCCGGCGGTCTTCACCGGGGCGCCGCGCCCTTTGGAGATCTCAAGAACAGCTCTGGCGTCGAGATCACTTGGGTTGATCTTGAGGGCCTGCTCGGCCAAAGAGGCGCTCGCGGCGAAGTCCCGCTGCTCGAGCTTCGCCGAGGCGGCAAGGACCAGTCCCTGGGTGCCCTTCGGGTCCCGCTCCTGCAGCGTCAGACCAGCCCGCACGCCGGGCTCGGCAGCTCCGAGGTGAACATACGCCCGACTGAGGTCGGCGAGCTCAGCGTCGGTCAGGGAGCCCCGATCGAGAGCGTCGAGCCCGACGCGGGCCGCGGCGCGCGTCTCCGGCGGCATCGGGTCGATGAGCTCTCGGAGCGACGAACTGATCCCCTTCGCAGGTGTAACGGAGCCGCGCGCTTCCATCAAGACGCGGCGAACGGCGGAATCTCCGGCGGGAGTAGCGATGTTTTTGGCGGATGAGACCGCCGCGAGAAAGGCGATTGCCGCCAAGCGAAGAATCATAATCTATCGACTAGGGTAACCCCGCATTCGGGGAGAGTCAAGCCCGTCTAACTGTTTCCGGAAACAGTTCGATGGAGGAGCCCTCCGACCGCTTTATCTCGTCTTGGCGGTCAAGAAAGCCGCTTCGCTGAGTGGAGCGCGCGGCCGTTCTTGCGCAGCCAGCGGCGGTGGGACCGGTGACCGGGGCACAAAGTCTCGACGACGGCCCAGAAACGACGGGAATGGTTCATCTGGGCGCGATGGGAGAGCTCGTGGACGATCAGGTAGTCGAGGACCGGATCCGGGGCGAGGGCCAGGCGCCAGGAGAAGTTGAGGTTGCCCTCTCTCGTGCAAGAGCCCCACAGCGTGCGCTGGTCCTTGACGCTCACTCGGTTGAAGGTTACCCCCAAATAGGGGGCCCAGTACTCCGCCCTTGAACGGAATAACGCCACAAGATCCTCCTCGGGAAGACCGGCTTTCAGGGGAGCATCGACGGCAACGGAAGGGATGAGGACGGACGGGAGAGCCTTACGGGGAACGGGCGTCTGGGGAACGGCGATCGGGGCGGGAGCTTCGGCCTTCGGCCGGACGGATTTTCGCGGGCCGAATAGCTCGGGCCAGTCGTTCTTTAAACCTGACAGGAAGTCGCGGACTTCCGACAGGAGAGAAGGACTCGAGGTGGGCTCCACGACGAGATTTTATATCATCCGGGCATGCCCCCTGCCGAGAATCTCCTCGAGGAAAAGCTGGCGGAGTTGGAGCGCCGCTTCACCGACTCCGCCCGGGAGATCCAGGAGCTCCGGAAGCTCCTTCCCAAAGCGGCGCGCAAAGAGATCGCCGAGATCAAAGACGAATGGCACGGGATCCACTACAAGTGGTGGATCGGCACTTTGGCGGGCGTCCTGTTCCTGTTCTGCCTCTCCTACGCGCTCTATACCAAGCTCGGCTGGGTGGCGGATCAGCGCGCTTTGCCGGTCGGCAACGACTGGCTGCTGAGGCGTCTGCCGCTCGTCAACACGTTGCCGATCCTGTCCTGGGGCTGGTTCGGGCTCCATCTGTACGCGGCGGGCGCGGCCGTCGCGTATAACCCGCGGCGCATCCCCTTCCTCCTTTTCCTCCTGACGGTGTACATGGTGGTGCGGACCGCGTTCGTGTTCCTGTCGCCGATCGGGGCGCCGACGGACATGGTGGACATGAGGCTGCACGACGCGATCTTCTCGCGCATACTCGGCACCTGGACCTTCACCAACGAGTTCGTGTTCTCAGGGCACACCGCGATCCCGTTCCTCTTCTTCCTCTGGTTCAAGACCCCGGGGCTCAAGCGCCTGATGCTCGGGGGCTCCATCGTGATGGCGGTGGGCGTGCTGCTCTCGCGCAACCACTACACGGTGGACGTGATCGCGGCGTTCTTCACGTCCTACTCCGTGTACGCGCTCTCGCGCGCGCTCTACAAGACCTGGCTCGAGCCCCTGTTCAGGACGACTTCGGTGTGAGCGCCTTCGGGCGGAACACGAAGGACAGGAGCAGCGCGCCGGCGGCCAGCGCGAGGAAGACGGGAAGACCGAAGGCCAAGCCCAGGCCCTCCATCGAGTCGGCCCAGAAGTGGGCGACGATGGGGATCAGCAGAAGGCCCGAGCGCTTGTACATCCAGGCCAGCACGACGCCGAGGACCGAGCGCGCGACGAAGCCCGCCCAAGTGAAGGCGTAGGCGCCGGCGGCGAGGCCGGACGAGGCCGCGGGGTCTCCCAGCCCGAACCAGCCCAGCATCGCGCCCCAGTCGATGTAGTGCACGCCGGAGAAGATCAGGGCCGAGCCGATCGCGGCCGTCCAGAAGGCTTTTCCGGGCTTCAGGCCCCGCTTGTCGAGCCAGCCGTTCATCGATTTGAACAGGCCCCGCCGGAACACGTACTCCTCGAGCAGGCCGACGATGACGAAGTTATAGAGCACGAGGTCCACGCCCGCGGTCAGCATCTTGGCGAGGATGCCGGGGGCGGGCTCGGCGCCCGGGGCGATGGCGTTGATCGCCCAGAAGGTCAGGTCGCCGATGGCGTAGACGACCAGGCCCCAGACGAGGCCGGCCGAGAGGATGCGCCCGGGCGATTTCGGCCGCTGGGCCCCGTCCTCGGCGTTCCACCAGGAGCCGATCTCGCTCAGGCGCAGGCCCGGGGACTTGAGCTTGAACGCGAGAAAGACGAGCCCGGCCACGGCGACGCCACCCCACACCGGGGGCAGGCCGACGAGGGCGCCCGCGGCGCCGAACTTGATCCACGCGCCGAGGCGCGCGGCCTCGAGGGAGAACATCGTCAGGATGGAGCGCAGGGCCAGCGGCGCCAGGAAGGAATCCGAGCGCCAGGCGGTCCAGAGCACGCCGGCCTCGAGGGCGAGGCTCACGAGGATGATGAACGGGGCCGAGGTCAAGGTCATCAGCACGGCGGCCGACGCGCCGAGCGCGGCGGCTCCGGCGAGCCACGGGGCGGCGCGGCCGGCGCCGAGCTTGCGGGCCAAGGCCGCGACGCCGAAGAACAGGGCGACGCTGCCGGCCTCGGCGGCGAGCGCCATCGGCAGGTAGGTTCCCAGCAGAGCCGTCAGGGGGATCATGGCGGCGGCGGCGGGAGCGGCGGCCGCGGCCTTGAGGCCGAGAAGGAGCATGCCGCCCTTGGCTAAGGCGGCGCCGACGAGCATCAGAAGCAGGGAAGGAGCCATCCAGTACAGGCCAGTGCGCAGGCCGCCGAGGGCCCAGTCGCGGAAGGACGACCACGAGGAACCGCCGACGCGTTTCTCGAACGAGCGCTGGGCGGCGGCGCTGTCGCGGGCCGCGGCCCAGGCGGCCTTGAAAGAAGAGAAGGAGCCCCCCGCTTTGGCGGGAGGGCCGCGAGGAACGTCGGGGGCGGAACCGGGGGAGCGCCAATACCGGGAGGCGGCCATCGCGGCGAGGCCGGACCAGGCGAAGGCGCCTTTCCAGACGACGACAGCGGCGGGCATCAGAGCGGGGACGGCCGCGGAGATCAGGGCGACGCCGACGAAAGAGGCGCCGGCGATGAGGAACGACTTCGAGAGGGCCGGGCGTCCGGGGACGGGAGCCGGGGCGCGGGGAGCGGGGACGACGTCGCGGGATTCGGGGGTCGAAGCGGCGGACCGGACCAGGGAAAGGCTCGAGAACGAGCGCTGGAACGACGGAGCGAGGACGCTGTCCTCGGGGGTACGGGGGCTCCAGTTCGCGACTTCGTCGCGGACGACCGCGACGGCCTTTTCTGAGCGGGTGACGGGAACGGCGGGGCCGGTTTTGAGAACGCTTAACGGATTAACGACCATCTTAACGGCAACGGAGGGGGTGACCTTGCGGGACCGGACCTCGATGGAAGCGGGCGCGACGAGCGGGAGAACGGATTGAACGGCGTTGCCGGCGGATATCTTGACCGCGGTCGGTACGGGTGCCGCCGACAAGCCTTGAACCGATAACGACACGGAATTCGATGGCAGAACGGCATTCGTCGTCGGCCCAGGAATAACGGCAGAAATTGCCGCTGACGCGGCGCCGGCGGAGGAGCCTTGGGCGGCGACGGCGCCGACCTTCGTCTGGGCGACGGCGGAGAGAGGATTGAGGGCGAGCCATACGGCGACTAAGGAGGACCAATGCTTCTTCACATCCTTAGAATAGCCCCCCTGCGCCTGATCTACCTGAGCCTTCGGTCCCCCTCCCATTTGCCGAAAGGCCCACCCCAATTGGGCCCAAACCACCCATCGACACCACACAATCGCCCCCCCCGCCGGGCGGCCTATCGCCTCTTATCTGACGGGCTCGAAATCCTGGATATTTATTGGTTTTGGCTGTACAATCCGAGGATGGCCGAATCTATGCCGGAATTGAGCGGGTCAGCCTAATACTCGTTCGGCGGCCCATCAAGTATTAACGGAACGGAGTGCGGAGGCGCATGAATAAGACCGCAGGACTCGTTGTAGCTCTTGCACTCAGCACGGCTCTGGCCGCAACGGCAAAAGGACCACCGAAGGATCCGTGTAATTCCAAAGAAGGCTGCGTTCCGAACGAAGAGACGGCAATCGCCATCGCCGTGGCTGTCTGGAATCCTATTTACGGCAAGGAAAAGATTGAAAGCGAAAAGCCGTTTCACGCCCGGCTATCGAAAGGAGTTTGGACGGTGGAAGGAACGCTCCCGGAAGGATGGAAGGGCGGAACGGCGGAAGCTCTAATCGCGAAAGACGACGGGCGCATTCTTAGGGTCACGCACTACAAATGATTGAACAACGTCTTCTTGCCGTCCTCGGCCGGCCGAACCATTGGCTTGACCAGCCGGCGGCCTCGTTTGGTTGGACTGTTGAAGCCGCCGCTGGTCAGCCCCTGCGTTACGCGCATCGCGAGCAAGCATCGATATGAAGCCATGATAACGGCGCTACTGATCGCAAATCTCCTTCTCGTGACCGCATATGCCGCCGAAAAGCGGGAATTCTACGGACCGGCGCTTGAAGACTACAAGGCCACCGAGAAGGATTTTCTCATGCTCGAGGCGGCGATAGCGGGAGCCCTGCAAACCGAAGCAAGATTATTCCCTGGCGGGATCACCGGCGTGGATGTCATCATGCAGGACACGAGCGATTTCTATATCTATTCTCGCAACTTGTCCTACCCCTATCCCAAGATCAAGCGCTGGCGAAAGTATCAAGTCTACCGGCTGCCCCACAGGCGACCGCAAGAGCACGAAATGTGGGGCTGCGCGGGCGGACCACCGTCGGTCATGGAGGTGGATGACCGGCGGATCGTCGCTGAATACAGCATACGCTGCGCGCCATGGGGATCGTTTCGACGCGCCCAAACGCGAAAACGCAGCTACTATCGATTCGAACAAGCCTATCTAGCCACGATGATCCACGAGTACGGCCACCAATATGAAGAGCAGAAACGACTGGACCCGACTCCCTTGATGGCGTCGGTCCAGAGTCTCTCGCGATCCGCCGCTGTTCCCAAAGAGGTCGAACGCGAGTCGATGCAGCGTGAAGCCTTCGCGCAGGCATGCGAGCTGATCGGCGCCAAGGAGCGCTACCCGGATCACTACCGCCGCATGGTCGCCGACGCCAAGGGTCGGTCTCCGTCGAAAACCGATGGGCACCGCGAAGCTCTCGTTCTGGCTGTCGACATGCTCGAGAAAGGGACGGCGTTGGAGCCTGAAAGATGAACGACGACGAAAGCACTGCCCTCGAAACGGCGAAACAGTTGGGGATACCGTACGCTTCGCACGCGAACAGGATCCTCGTGATGCAAAGAGATCAGGGCCTGAAGGCAATGGTCCCGGAAGTGTTTGCCCGGGAAGACCTCGTTCTCCCGTTGTTCATCGACGGGAAGGTCCTGGCCGTCGCGATGGCGGACCCGACGGATCGAGCTCTTATCGCTCGGCTCGAACGGGACTCCGGCTTGGATGTCCAGCCGTTCATCGCGACCAAGAAAGAGCTGACCCTTGCGATCGACGAATCATATGCGTAAACTCCCAGAGAGCCGAACGGATGGCCGAGGAACCAATGACCCGCTCAGATGACCTTCACCGATTGCCGACGGACCTGCCCATTCCCGCCGATGACGGCGCGGCCCGCCATTTGGCCGGCATGACTCTTCCCGACATCGAGCTTCCGTCCACCTCCGGCAAGAAGGTGAACCTGGCCCGGCTCGGAACGTCCTGGACCGTCGTCTACTGCTACCCGAGGACCGGGCTCCCGGGCCAGAACCCCCCCGGCGGCCTGGACGAGTGGAACGCGATCCCCGGCGCCCGCGGCTGCACGCCTCAGTCCTGCTCCTATCGCGATCACTACGCGGCCCTGACCGGTCTCGGCGCGCGAGTGTTCGGTTTGAGCACGCAAACCTCCGAATATCAAAAGGAAATGGTCGAACGGCTGCACCTTCCCTTCGATGTGCTCAGCGACCATGAGCTCAGGCTCACTCAGGCTCTCCGCCTGCCGACGTTTCATTTCGGCGGCCAGACGATGACCAAGCGGTGCACTTTGCTGATCAAGGGTGATAAGATCGAAAAGTGCTTCTATCCGGTATTCCCGCCGGACAGCGACGCGGAAAAGGTGCTGGACTGGTTGAAAGGGCGCTGATCCCGTGAGATTCCTCGTACTCCTCATCCTATCGATGGCCGTCGTCAGCCTCATGATAGTGCTCGTGATGACCGCGGTCCGGGAGGCGGAGAAGCGCGCGCCGATCCATCCCAGGACGAAACGGCTCCTGTCGCCGTTCCGGCGCTGGACCGTGCTGCCCGCCGTCATGCTCTACCTCATCAGCTGGGTCTACGCGCGGACGACGTTGAGCCGGTTCGTCGTCGACATCCCCCCGCCTGCTCCCGGAAGACCCGCCGCACCCCCCTTGATCGCGGGCGCGGCATAAATTCGTAACAGCAATCAGGCAATATTCCTTTGCGCGGCGCCGACGCGTCGAACGACCATGGATAACCGCCCTGAGCCGCCGCAGTTCCCCGACCAGCCCCCCGGGGAATTCGACGCCTCGACCGTCAACGACCTCGACACCGCCCGCCTGGCCCTGCGCTGGGCGCTGGAGCGCCTGCACCGGCTCGGCGCGGAGCTCAACGAGGCCCGGCAGGAGGCGGCCAAGGCGCTCAAGTCGCGCGACGAGGCGGCCCTCGATTCCCGCGAGAAGGACGAGACGGTCAAGCGCTGGCGCGAGACGGTCAAGGCCTGGGAAGCGTCCATCTCGGACCACAAGAAGATGGAGGACGCGCTCCGCGAGGAGCTGAAGCGCGAGATGTCCCGGGAGCAGGACGCGCATGTAAAGGAGGAGCGCCTCCAGCTGTCGATGCAGATCGACGCGCTCAAGCGCGAGATCGCCGCCCGCGAGGCCATGATCGGAGGACTGCGCCGCGAGGTCATCGACGCGGTCAAGGACGCCCGCCAGGACGCCGAGCGCGAGCTGCAGGCCGCGCTCGCGCACCAGGAGAAGGCGCTGTCCGACACCAAGACCTCCTTGCTCGAGCGCCTGAAGATCCAGACCGACGCCATCCGCTCCAAGGAGAAGGACCTCGAGAGCCAGCAGCGCCTGCTCGACGAGCAGATCAAGACGAAGGAGGGCGAGTTCCGCCGCCGCTACGAGCGCGACATCGAGGACCTGCTCAAGCACAACCGCGAGGCGCTGGCCCGCGAGGAGCACGCGCTCGGCGAGAAGTTCGAGGCGAAGATCGCCCAGTTCGAGGCGCGCCTGCGCCAGAAGGAGCACGCGCTCGAGGACCATCGCCGGCACCTCGACGAGGAGCACGCCAAGCGCACCGCCGAGCTCGACCGCGTCTATCAGCACAAGAACGAGGCGGAGTGGGGCCGCCTGCAGGAGCGCCTGGAGGCCGAGCGCCGCTTCCTCGAGGAGCACTACCGCGAGAAGGAGGCCCGCCTCGACGAGTCGCTGCAGGAACGGAATAAAGCCGTCCTGGCTCATCACGAGAAGCAGGAAGCCGAGCTCGTCGCGAAGTACCAGCAGCTCCAGGATCAACTCGTTCTGAAAGAAAAGGACGTCTGGAAGCAGCAGCAGAAGCGCATCGAGGACATCCTGGCCAAGAGCCGCGCGGAGCTGGCGAGCCAGCGCGCGGAGATGGAGGCCGAGTACGCCGCCCGCGACGCCGCGCTCAACGAGCGCCTGCGAGAGATGGAGGGCGGGTACCAGAAGAAGGAAGAGGAGATATTCCACCGCCAGCAGGAGCTGCAGGACCACTACCGCGCGAAGGAGGAGGAGCTCGGCCGGCGCTTCCTGCAGATGCAGACGGAGTGGACCGAGCGCGAGAAGCAGCAGTGGGAGGCCCACCAGGCCAAGCTGCGCGAGAGCCTGGCCCAGAGCCGCCAGCGGCTCGAAGACGAGCGCGGCGAGCTCGAGGCCCGCTACCGGGTCAAGGAGGAGGAGCTGGCCGCGCAGCGCGCCGCCGACGTCCAGGCCGCCGAGAAGGCCCGCGCCGAGATGGAGGCCGAGCTCGCCAAGCGCCAGGCCGAGATCGACGCCTCGTTCTCCGGACGCTGGGCCGAGCGCGAGCGCCGGCTGCAGCAGGAGCACCGCGACTCCCTGGAGCGCGCCCGCGCCGAGTTCGGCGAGCAGTCCGCCGCCGAGCGCCGCGCGATGGAGGCCGCCGCCTCGAAGCGCGAGGAGGAGCTGTCGCTCTCCTTCATGGGACGCGAAGCGGAATTGCGCCGCGTGCTCGCCGCCGAGCAGGCGCGCTGGAAGAAGGCCCACGACGACGCCGCCGAGGCGCTGCAGCAGCAGCTTCTCGACCAGGCGCTCAAGCAGGAGGCCCAGCACGAGGCGCAGCACGAGGCGAAGCTGCAGGCGCTCGAGGAGCAGTTCCGCCGCCGGCTCGCCGACGAGCTCAAGCGCCAGGAGACGAAGCAGGCCGCCCTGACGCGCGAGGCCGAAGGCCGCGCCCGCTCCGAGCGCGCCCACGCGGAGGAGGTCGCCGCCGCCGAGCTCGACGCCAAGCGCGCCGCCCTCGACGAGGAGCGCGAGACGCTGCGCCGCCAGGCCGCCGAGACGCAGACGCGGCTCGAGGCCGGCTTCGCGGAGAAGGAGCGCGCGCTGCGCGAGGCCGCGTTCGCCCGCGAGGCCCAGGTGAAGACCGAGGCCGCCGCCCAGGAGGAGCGCTACCGCAAGACCTATGAGGACGCCGTCGCCCGCGAGCGCGCCGTGCTCTCCGAGCGCGCCGCCGGGCTCGAGGCGTCGCTCAAGGACAAGTACGCCCGCGCGCAGGCCGCCCTCCAGCTGGCGTGGACCTCACGCGACAAGGAATGGGCCGCCCAGCGCGAGGCCATCTTCCGCGCCGAGCGCGAGCGCCTGGAGGCCGCGTTCCGCGAGAAGGAGTCGGCCGTCACCGCCCTGCGCCAGGAGCTCGAGCAGCGCTTCGAGCTGCGCGTGTCGGAGCTCGACGCCCAGCACGCCCGCAAGGCCGCCGCGCAGGAGGAGTCCTGGAAGCGCCGCCAGCAGGAGCTCGACACCCAGAGACTCCAGCTCCAGATCGAGGCCCGCGACCGCGAGGCCGCCGCGCAGACCCTGCGCGCCGACCTCGAGGGCCGCATGCAGAAGGTCATCGACGAGCGCATGGCCGAGCTGGCCCGCGCCGAGTCCGCCCTCCAGCAGGCCTGGATCCGCAAGGAGAGCGAGATGCAGGAGGAGCTCTCGCATCGCGAGGCCGTCTGGCTCAAGGCCCAGCGCGACACCATCGAGCGCGAGCGCAAGCAGTGGGAGGACGAGCGCGACGTGGAGCTGCAGCAGCGCCGCCGCGAGCTGGAGGCTTCTCTCGCGCAGCGGGAGAAGCTCGTCGAGGAGGCCCTGCGCGGCCGCATGAAGGAGACCGACGCCGCGCTGATCGCCAAAGAGCGCGAGCTGATCGCGACCTACGAGGAGCAGGCCGCCCGCGCGCGCGCCGAGTTCGAGCACTCGCTGCGCGAGCGCGAGGAGGCTCTGCGTCTGAAGGCGCGGGAGACCGCCGAGCGCGAGTCGACCGCGCTGCGCGAGGAGTCGGAGCGCCGCGAGGCCGCCGCCGAGCTGCGCCGCCGCGACCTGGAGAAGTCCTTCGTCGAGCGCCGCGCGAAGCTCGAGGACGACTTCGAGCGCCGCCGCCGCGAGCTCGAGTCGGGCCTCGGCTCCGAGCGCGAGACCCTGCTCGCCTCGCACGAGGCGCGCGTCAAGGAGCTCGAGGCCGAGAAGACCCGCCAGGGCTCCCTGCTCGCCCAGAAGGAAGCCGAGATCTCCGAGCGCTACGGCGAGCAGGAACGCCGCCTGCGCCAGGAGCTCAACATGGCGAAGATCGAGTACGCCTCGCAGTTCGACGACAAGCTCCGCAAGCTCGCCGAGGAGCGCGAGGCCCTGCGCAAGGACTACGAGCAGAAGCTCCGCGACCTCGAGAACCGCCGCAAGCCCGGCGCGTAGCCTCCCCGGCGGCCGCCGCATTCCCCCTGCACGGCGAACGTCCTCTTTGTCCGATTTCAATTTCCCCCTCGGGGGTTTTGAGCACAACTGTGATCAAAACCCTCGTCGAGAGGATCAAGGATTGAAATGTGAGAGCCTGGCGAGCGGTCCCCGCCAACCCGTTAAACGGACAGGTCGGGACGACGAAGGAAGAGAAGGCGGAATTCCGCGTCCTCTCCCCAGGCGAGCCGGACGGCCTCGAGATAGGCGCGTCCCTGCTCGGCGTACTTGCCGCGGATCTTCGCCGCGGAGCGCTCCTCGACCTTCTCGCTCTTGAAGTCGGCGACGACGAGCCGTCCCTTCGAGCGGTACACGAGGTCCGCCGCGCCGCGCACGACGGTGTCGCCGTCGGCGTAGGCGAACGGCACCTCCCGCCCCAGAATCTCGGCCCCCGCCAATTCCTCCGCAGCCGAAGACGACAGGAAGGTCTTCAGCACGGAGGCCGCCTCGCGCTCAGCCTGCGCCCAGCGCGGGCCGGGGGAGCGGCGCTCGAGCAGGGCCCGCGCCGCCGCGCAGGCCGCGGCCGGGTCCGCGGTCGAGGCGAAGTCCCAGCCCTGGAGAGTGAGATGGCACAGCTGGCCGACCTCGACGCCCGTCGGGCTCCCCCCCGGCTCGTCGGGCGCGGCTGGACGCTTCGGCGCCTCGCGCAGGTAGGCGGTCGCCGCGCGGGACCGGGGCGTCTCGGCGCCGGCGCGCAGCGCCGCGCGCCCGGCCCAGGCCCGGGCGGTCGCGGCCGCGT